>JABSOG010001009.1 GCA_013216025.1 Algicola sp.
GTTACCAAATGACTGTGGTACAAAGACGTCTTTGAGTTGCTGCCAAATCGACGGTTTGGCAGATGATGAACTTAAGACAGGTGCCAAAGCACTGATTTGTGCCGACTGTGCTCCAGCGAGCATTTGATAAAAACGGGCATCCATACTGGCACTGGCATGCTCGTCTTTAACGTCATTGTCTTTATGCCAAAAGGCTTCGACAAAGGCTATCTCTTGTTGCAAGGTAGGGTCGTTATCAACTATTTGTTTCATGGTTTCATCGATATCCTGATTAGCGTTACCACTTAAAAAGTCGACCTTGGCGGTTAATATCTGCTGTGAATTCATGTCATTTCCTCGCCGCTATTTTTGTTCATATTTGTAACGATAGGTTCGTCACTAAGCCGTTGATAAGATTCTTTCAATCTACCGATTGCCAAACTCATTCTCGATTTTAAAGTGTTTAAATTACAGTTAATCAAATCCGCAATGTCCTCATATTTCATTTGTTGAAAGCGGCTGAGCACGATAATTTCGCGCATCTCAACCGGCATGCCTAGCAACGCCCGATTAAACAGCGAATGCTTTTGCTCAAGCTCCAACTCTTCACACAAAGTGGTATCGCCATCCATTAACGTTTCATCGAACTCTTCATGGCCCGCACTGTTTTTATGCTTGCGAAAATGATCGACCGAGGTATTACGAGCAATGCCATACAACCAAGTTCGAAAACTGCTGGTGCCATTAAAACTGGTGCGATAAGCCAAAATTCGCATAAACGTTTCTTGCACCAAATCTTCGCTGACTTCAGGGCTGTTGCCCATGCGCCGAAAATAATTGAACAACCGAGACTTATTGCTCTCAAAGAGCGTGGCCAAACTGTCGAGCTGTCCGGCCTTGACCCGCATCATCAGTTCTTTTTCATCTGTCATTCACGCGTCCTTGGGGGTAAAAGTTTGTTGCCTGTCGACTGGCTTTCATGTTTTTGCTCTGCATCTTGGTGATTGCTTAATACTATATACGTAAGGGGGTTGGAATAAGTTGATTTTATTTTTGATTTTTTACGAATTAATTTTCAAAGCAGATGAAGCGGCAGTTTTTACGCGGTTAGTAACCAACGTTAAAAGCGGCTATTTAGACAAAGGGCAGAGCGCGAGATTTACCAACCTTGATAGCCAACAATAAGTTAGTAAATACTTACACACAAACATAGCAGAACACATGCAGTCGCAATCTAACAATCTTATATTCTTTAAAATCAATGAGATAGGGGTATTCGGAGAATGATGGTTTAATGAGCTCTTAGATCACTATAGATATCGTATTTAACATAATATACATTATGGGCTATTGTATATCAGCTGATAGTGGGCCCATTTGATGTTGTTGTTTGGCATGTCTGATACGCGTCGCTACGTGAAATCTTTTAAGTCAGCAGGATAAAGTCTGCCAGATTTTACGTAGCAGCGTTTGTAGGATAATTGCACTCGATTAGGCAATCAATAAAAAATAGCCAACCACACGGTTTGCTGATCAGGACAAGTCCATTGCACTTTGTGTTTGGTGTGAGCTTTGATGTCGACAAAATCACCGGCGTTCAATTCAACCAGTTGATCGTCTTTTTCAAATCTGAGTTTGGCTTTACCTTTGACGACCAACACCCATTCGTTTTCATCTTGATCGTACCAACCAGACTCCGGTGAAAAATGTCCTTTTGAAACGATGCGTTCGATTCGCACTTTGTCTGTGCTCAGCAGATCCTGAAAAATCTCTTCGGGCAATTCATTTGGAATGTCATTGAATAAATTGGAGGGTTTCATAAAGGCCTTCTTAATAGGATTAGTCATTAACGATGTCTTTACGCATCGGCACCAACAATGCCAATAACTGGTTTTGTGCGCCGACTGAAATTTTGTTGTTGTCCATGCTCAGCATCAAAGCTTCGACCAGTGCGTTAAATTGGGCTTCGTTGATTTCAAAATCACTGTGCAGTTTCTTCATTGCCTTGCCAGAATATTTGCACGGTCCGCCAGCCAGTTCACAAATCTGTTCAACCAACTTGTCATGAAACCGGTCTAGTTCGGCTTCTTCAAAATGGTGTTGAATGCGTTTGTCTATCAACAACTCGTTGATGAAATCTTCGACTAGTTTTTTGATGCCTTCGTTTTGACCCAACTGAACATATAGAGCATCTTCTTTTACTGGCGTCGATTGACAAGCCGTCAACAAAAATGGCAAAGCACTAACCATTAATACGTTCAGCAATACAGGTTTTAGTCTTTTCATTTAGAACGCGCCTTGCAATGAAATGTAGTATCCAGTTTGATCCGGTGCACCGGCAATATCACCGAGGTTTAAATATGCTGCGGTTATCGACAATGATTTGTTGGGTAAATACGTGACAAAAAAATCAAACCAATCATCTTCTTTTACAGCCGATAGATGATCTGACTTTTGTCGATATTCAACACCAACCAGCCAATGGCGATTCAAAAATAATCCTGCAGCGCCTTCAAACGATAAATCATAATCGTTGTTTTCATCGCCGCCAAATCCTAGCAAGCCAATTTGATTGGCTTTACTGAGCCTAGCATTCAGGTCTAGTAATACGGTTCGATGAAATGGACCATCGAGCCACACTTTGCTGGCAGTGATATACACGTCAGTACCCGAATCGTCTTTTGCGCCAACCGCTGTAGGAATGGCAAAGTCGACCACAGATTTGTGCTGAATGCCGATGCTAACTTGTGGCATGTCGCTATAAACCACATCACCAAACAATCGGTATTTGGCACCGACGACATTCATTCGAATATCTGGCGCACCGGCGTCAATACCAAAAGTCATACGCGCATATGACAGTTCGAGTCTGTCGTGATAATTGATGGCAAAGCCGATGGTCTCTAATGAATAGTCATCGACTGTGCTGCGTGAGGAAAAGACTGAGGTTGCCCATTGGTCGTCAGTGGCATATCCAGATAAAACGGCCCAAGGAACAAG
>JABSOG010001010.1 GCA_013216025.1 Algicola sp.
TTTTACCATGTGGAGGGGGCGACTTATTACAAACTATACGAGAGTACGACTGACTCAAATTATTTTGCGATCTACTCTGGCAGGTATTTATCAAAGAGTATCACTCATTACAGTTCTGGCTATCGCTATTACAAGTACCAAGCCTGTAATAGCGCGGGTTGCAGCGGCTTGAGTCCATGGCGTCGAATGTACATTTATACAACACCTAGTAGTCCGAATAACTTAAGTATTACACCACTTACTGTGACGGTGGGCACCCCGTATACTGTGTATTGGACACCTTCCGGGGGTGCTGTTGACGGCACATTTTACTCTGTTTACGAGAGCTCTAATGGTGGTAGCCAAAAGCTGGTATCAACTATAACCCGTCAGCACTGGAGTGAAACCAGCTATACATATTCAACCAGCAAGCAAGAGGCGGGTGACTACACCTACACTGTCCGAGCCTGTACCGCTTATGCTCTTTGTAGTCATTTCAAGACAACCAGCCAAACGGTATTAGAATCTTTCTAGTAATCTCAATGACAGCTTATGTTTTTGGAGTCAGGTAGCGTATTCATTCACGGTTGCATTTCAACCATTGAAGACGCCTCCTGGCCCTTTGCATCGACCAAAACCTGTAAACCTTTAACAAATCCACTTCGTTTATCGTAAACGCTACGTATTAGTACTCACTTCAAATCTTAATTTAATCAAAGCCGTGGACAGGGGAAAACATCAGTCCGGTCAGGCAACGAGGAAAGTGTGTATGAAAACCGTAGAATTTATTTCGCAACTGCAATCGCTGGATGTGAAACTCTTTTTACAAGCGGGTGAGCTTAAATGTAATGCACCGCAAGGAGTGATGACGCCGGATATCATCAGCGAACTGAAAAATCAAAAGCAGGCGATCATTGATTTTTTGCAGTCTCTTGAAGCGGCCAAAGACCAGCAGGAGATAGTCATCTCCAAGCGTCCTGAACAAGCAAGCGCCCCCATGTCATACGCACAGCAACGGCTTTGGTTATTGCAACAGATTGATCAACACAGCACCGCCTACAATGGCTTATCCGCCTATAACCTTAAAGGTGATTTCAATATTCTGGCCTGTCAAAACGCCTGGCAGCAAATCATCAGTCGGCACGAAGTGTTGCGCACCAATTTCGTTGAACGTGACGAAAAGTTGATTCAGCTGATTAAACCGGCTGAACTATTCGAGGTCAATCAGCAAAAGTGCACAAACGAGCAGTTGCCGGTGTTGCTTAACGAAATGGCCAATACGGTTTTCAACCTGCAAAATGATGCGCTTATTACCGTTGATATGATTGCGCTGTCACCTCAAGCACCTCAAGCACCTCAAGAACACGTCATGGTCGTCAACATGCACCATATTATTTCAGATGGCTGGTCGGTCAGCATTCTGATTGACGAGTTCACCCGGTTGTACGATGGTTTTGTTAAAAATCTTGACGTTGATTTGGCCCCGGTAGACATTCAATACGGTGACTTTGCCCATTGGCAGCGTGAAAACCTGACGCAATCCGCGCTGCAAAAGCAATTGGACTTTTGGCAGAACAACCTTAAAGATTCACCCGCGCTGATTGAACTGGCCACAGATTTTGCTCGCCCGGCCGAGCAAACTTATCGCGGTGATACTTTTGAGTTCACCCTGGACAAAATGCGCTACGAGAAAGTCAAACAGTTGGCTGAGCAAACCGACAGCACTGTTTTCATGGTGATGTTATCCGCATACAATATTTTGTTGTCCGGTCATTCGTCAAAGCAGGATATTGTTGTTGGTACGCCAATCGCCAACCGGGTATCGGTGGATTTGGAAAAAACCATCGGCATGTTCATGAACACCCTGGTGTTGCGCAACCAATTGGATAACAGCCAATCATTCGCAAGTCACCTTGACAGTGTTCGTAACAATACCTTTGCAGCATTCGAGCATCAGGATTTGCCGTTTGAGCAATTGGTCGATGTCCTTAACCCGCAGCGCAGCCTGAGCTTTTCGCCGCTGTTTCAGGTGATGTTCATTTTGCAAAATACCCCTTCAAGCGTTGCGTCACTTGAAGGCTTGACCATGTCTGAGCTAAAACGTGCTGATCACACGGCAAAATACGACCTGTCGTTAGAAGTGACGGAAAGTGCAGACAGCTGTCACTGCGTATTCGAATACAGCACCGATTTGTTTAAAACCTCAACCGTTGAAATGTTGCGTGACCACTGGTTGCAAATTCTTGACTTTGCTTGCGCAACACCCAATGCCGACCTTAGTACTTTATCGATGTTGACCGATGCAGAAAAACAACAATTCAATCAATGGAATGACACCACTGTTGAATATGACCGCCACACGCCAATTCACCAGTTGATAGACCAACAAGCGCAAAACATCCCCGACCAGGTAGCCAGCGCGTTCGAAGCGCAAGAACTGAGTTACAGCCAGCTTACTGCCAAAGCCAACCAATTAGCACACTACCTGATTGAGTCGGGCGTCAATAAAGGCGATTTGATTGGTGTCGGCATCAACCGTTCGAACGACATGTTGATTGCCGTATTAGCCATTATGAAAGCGGGTGCGGCGTATGTGCCGATGGACCCGACATACCCCCCAGACCGAATTGCCTATATGGCTGATGATGCCAAAGTTAAATTCATCATTTCAGAGGGCAACACTGCCGCCAGCCTGTTTGACGGTCGCGACAATGTATTGTTGATTGACCAAATCAACACCACCATTTTTGACAGCGCTTCACCTGATGTTCATTTGGATAGCCATGATTTGGCCTATGTTATCTATACCTCCGGTTCAACGGGCAAACCCAAAGGCGTGATGGTCGAGCATGGCAACGTGGTTAACTTCCTTATCGCGATGCAAAAAGAGTTCGATTTGACATCCGGCTGCTGGATGGCCTTAACCAGCTTGTCATTTGATATTTCAGTGCTTGAGTTGTTGTCTACGCTGGCCAGCGGCATGAAAGTGGTGATTGCC
>JABSOG010001011.1 GCA_013216025.1 Algicola sp.
CAATTTCATTAATAAACTAGGAGCCTGACCGCGAACAGCGCTCCTGTTGAGGGAAAGCCGGTTTGAGTCAGCTTTCGCGGTTTTTTCAGGCGAATAGTTTATCTATTTAACTGGAAAAAGCGCGGAAAATGGCCAAATCCGGATTTTCCTCAGTCGAGCTTCCATTCTCGGACAGGCGCCTAGCTTCAACAACAAATCGAAGCGGCCCCCCGGCGGCTATAGCATCAAATGGGTAGCAGGTAACAAGGGTCAATTCCTCGCTGCCTTGTTGATTTAGTACTTGCTCGGTATCATTGTGATCTACAATAGACCGGGCGAAGACTTGGTAGCGTAACTGCTGATTATCAGCAGTTTCTACTTCTAAAATGTCACCAACTTTCACATTCTGCAAAAAACGAAAATGGGTATCACGGTGGCCACCAATCACGCTGTTGCCTCCTTCGCCCGGCAATGGCGTGTTAGCCATATGACCGGGGCCAAAAGCCAGCGTTCGGCCTGAGCTACCTTGCAATACCAACACATCAATATCATGCGCTGGCACTTTCAACCTTGCTACAGGCCAAGTGTCAGCCCAGTCCCAAGGTTTTACGTCTGAAACACCTGCCAATGTTTGTTGCCATGCGTCAGCCATCAACCATTGGGCAACCTGCGCTTTGGCGTAGATGTATCCGCCCTGCCCTAATTGCCAAAGGCTAAGGATGAACAATATTGTGATGGTCAGTGTTCGCATGGTTTAGCCCTTCGTAGCGTGCATTACTTACCCAAATCAAGTTTTCGACGTCGACTCAACAGCAAGGTCAACATCAACAACACCAAACCCATAATCACATTTAACGGGGCCGATGTGGCGCCTCTTGGCAATTGGCCGTGCGGTTTGTGCTTGGTCCAACCATCGGGTAGATGATTGGCAAGTTTAGTGTCTTTTACTTGTTCTGACTCTGGTTTGGTTGGCGTTACGTCTACCGCTATCAAACTGGTATAACGGGTGACCAAGTGATGCTTCAAGCCCAGTTCGGTGATGGCTGTGGCGTTGTTTTTTCGCTGCATTGGGGTTCGGGCACTTTCGCTGAGCGAAGCGATTTTGTTTCTCGCCCACAGTACATCCAGCCCTTTTTCGCTGCCGCCAGTTGAGATGGGCAAGTCCATATACCAGTCTTGTGTTGCTAACTTGCCGCTAATTGACAGGTTCTGCTGGTCTAATGGCAGCTTCAGGCTGACGATGATGGGTTCTCCCAAATACAGGTCGCCAATTGGGTTAGGCCAGTAATCTGCTTGTTCGCCGAGCACGTTACCGCTGCTATCAACTATTTTAACGTCACTTAACACCGGAGATTCGAGTTTTTCAAACAGTTGGCTCATTTTCTCTGTCACCTGATCAACCGCGCCAATATAAGTGAAGGTGCCCCGGCCAAATGTCGCTGCGCCTCGCATGAACCGGCTGTTCGGTGCAGAGCCTATACCAATGGTGAATAAACGGCTGTCACCCAAATTATCGTGAATGATATCAAATAGTTCTTCTTCGTTGCCAACGCTGCCATCGGTGATAAAGATGACTTGTCTTATCATCGATTCGTCGAGTGTTCGGGGTAATGACATATTCAACGCATCGGCAATGTTAGTGCCGCCTTGGGCTTGCAATTCGCGCACAAAACGCTTGGCTCGGTTGATATTGTCGTTGGTTACTGGCATTGAGGTGTGAAAAATTTTGGTCGCCACTGAATTGAATTCGACGATATTAAAACGATCACCTGGGTTGAGTCTGTCTAAACCCGATAACAAAGCTCGCCTTGCTTGTTCCATCGATTCACCATGCATCGAGCCTGACGTGTCGATAACAAACACCATTTCTTTGGTTAATAGGCGTGACAAATCAACGTCATCATAAGGCGGTATCACCATCAATAATGCATAGTTGTCATTGCCTTTTTGCTGGGTGAAAAACGCGCCTTGTGGCGTTTCTGACGGCACCGGTCTCCAGCGTAAAACAAAGTCTCGATTGGCGATGGTTTGTTGGGCATCTAGTTCAATATCAAACTGTTGCGGGGTAATTTCGTTAATAACCAAGGGATGGGCATCACTGGTTAATGAGGCTAAGTCAAAACCGGTTTCAAGCGTAATACTCATAGTGACATTATGGTTATCATCAATGCCCGGTGTTTTTATACCCGGCGTGATTGCCGCACTGCTGGGCACTTGTTCAGCATTAACAGCCCATCCAGAACCTTCAAACTCGGTGATAACCTTATTGCTAGGAGAGAAACGCGGTGCCACTACCATAGGAAAGCGTATGCTGAATTCACCTTGGTCGTATTCCAGCGTTTGTTGATATTCAATTTCGACGATAACGGTTTCATCGGGGCCAATGTTGGCCACGTTGTTTGAAAAGATATTGGGTCTGTGTTGTTCAACCAAACTGGCTTTTTTGCCCTGGATTTTAGCCTTTTGGAACATACGTTTGGCTTTTTGCTTTTCTTGAATCAGCCCTTGTATGGTGCGCTCGCCAATATGCATGGTCAAATGGTCGACCGCCGACATTTCGGGTAGTGGAAAGGTATAAACGCCGTTCACCCATTGCTGGGAAGGGTTGGTAAAATGCTGCGTGACCTTGACCCGAGCAATCATGCCGGTGATGGTCATGGCGACATCGGTTTTAAGGGTTGGTGCGAGTTGATATTCTCCATCGGAGTCAGTTGAAAACACCAAGCGCCCTTGTTGTCCATCTTGTAGGCTAACGCTTTCCATCGCTTGTGGGGTGGGTGATGCAAAGACTAATGGCACTCCTATTAAAAAGAGGGCCACCAGGCGAAATGTGATCCTACTGGTGGCATATTTCATAATATTGTTCTCCTGTTTAGGTTGTGAATGGTTGGGTGTTGGGGTTCGGTTGGCAAGCGGGGCCAAACGCTGTTGTGCTCCTCGGCAATGTGCTCCTGCATTGCTCTACCACCGACATCCATGTCGGCGTGCACAGCGCCT
>JABSOG010001012.1 GCA_013216025.1 Algicola sp.
GGTTCGTTGTTGACGCTGAAGGTAAAACTTTAGGTCGTCTTGCGACTGAAATCGCTTCTCGCTTACGTGGTAAGCATAAGCCTGAGTTCACTCCTCATGCTGATACTGGCGATTACATCATCGTTGTAAACTGTGAAAAAATCGTTGTAACTGGTAACAAAGCGAAAGGTAAAATTTACTACTCGCACACTGGTTACATTGGCGGCATTAAATCAATTAGCTTTGAAAAGCTTATTGAAAAAGCTCCTGAGCGTGTTATCCAGTCTGCGGTTAAAGGTATGTTGCCAAAAGGTCCTCTAGGCCGTGCAATGTTCCGTAAGATGAAAGTATACGCAGGTCCAGAGCACAATCATGCTGCTCAACAACCACAAGTTCTAGACATCTAATTTACGGAATTTAAGCAAATGGCAGAAAATCAATACTACGGCACTGGTCGTCGTAAAAGTTCAACAGCTCGTGTATTCATGAAAGCTGGTACTGGTCAACTAACTATCAATAAACGTTCTTTGGAAGTTTATTTTGGTCGTGAAACAGCTCGTATGGTTGTTCGTCAAGCACTAGAATTAGTTGCACTACAAGACAAATTCGACCTAAACATCACTGTTAAAGGTGGTGGTACTACTGGTCAAGCTGGCGCAATTCGTCACGGTATCACTCGCGCACTTATGGAATATGACGAAACTCTTCGTCCTGCTCTACGTGCTGCTGGTTTTGTTACTCGTGATGCTCGTCAAGTTGAACGTAAGAAAGTTGGTCTTAGAAAAGCACGTAAACGTCCACAGTTCTCAAAACGTTAATTCGTTTTTTGGTGGTTCGCTTTATTGCGACGAAAGCCTGGCATATGCCAGGCTTTTTTTTGTCTTTTTTTTATCGTTTATTTAATTGACGGGTTATAGCTTTGTTAAATGTAATGCTGTTTTTGACTTGCATAGCAGTACTTGACACAGAAAGAGAGCGACTTACGCTATTTACTGGGTCATAAGCGACAGATATTGACTTAATCACTGAAAATCCATGATTAATGTCTCATTGTCCTTGTAAAAATGTAACCAATTAATTAAAATTCAACGGCATTTATGTAACTTTTTTAGCTAATAAAAAGTTATCTTTTTTGAAATGGTATTCACTGCAAGATAATAAAAATAATTTGCGCTGAGTCCGAATGGGAGAATAATTGGATGAGCAATGCGCCTGTTGATTCTGGTCGTCGTCGCTTTTTAACTGCTGCTACATGTGTAGTGGGTGGTATTGGAGCTGTCGGCGCAGCCGTACCTTTTATCAAATCTTGGAATCCGAGTGCTAAAGCTAAAGCAGCTGGTGCTCCGGTAGAAGTTGATATTAGTAAAATTGAACCTGGTCAGTTAATTCGTGTTGAATGGCGAGGCAAACCTGTATGGCTTGTATCTCGTACAGAAAGCGTGTTAAACGAACTTGAACAGCATGATGGTTCGTTACGCGATCCGGCATCAGAACAAGAACAACAACCGAGTTACGCACAGAACAAATATCGCTCGATTAAATCAGAGTTATTGGTAGCCGTTGGTATTTGTACTCACTTAGGGTGCTCTCCAACTTATCTGCCTGATAGTTTTGGCGAACAAGTCGAAGGTGTTTCTTCTGGTTTCTTCTGTCCATGTCATGGTTCTAAATTTGATATGGCTGGTCGTGTATTCCAAGGTGTACCTGCACCGTTGAATCTAGTCATACCACCGCATTATTATGTCGATAAAACGACGATTATAATTGGTGTAGATAAGGGAGCTGCCTAATGCTTGGTAAATTAGTCAATTGGATTGATGAACGTATCCCAATGACGGATACGTGGAATAAACACGCTGGTCAATATCCAGCACCGAAAAACTTTAACTTCTGGTACTACTTTGGCATTTTAGCTACGGTTGTGTTTGTCAATCAGATCCTAACGGGTATCTGGTTAACGATGAATTATAATCCATCTGGCGACGGTGCTTTTGCATCAATTGAATACATCATGCGTGATGTTGAATTTGGCTGGTTGTTACGTTATATGCATTCAACGGGTGCTTCCGCATTCTTTGTGGTGGTGTATCTGCACATGTTCCGTGGTCTGATGTATGGTTCATACCAGAAACCACGTGAACTATTGTGGGTCTTTGGTTGCTTAATCTTCTTAGCACTGATGGCTGAAGCTTTCATGGGTTATTTATTACCATGGGGTCAAATGTCATTCTGGGGTGCACAGGTTATTATCTCGTTATTTGGTGCGATACCAATTATTGGTGATGACTTAACGCTTTGGATCCGTGGTGATTATGTGATTTCGGGTGCGACATTAAACCGTTTCTTTGCACTACACGTTATTGCTGTGCCATTAGTACTTGTGGTACTGGTGTTCTTACACATCGTGGCACTGCATCACGTTGGTTCTAATAACCCTGACGGTATTGAAATCAAAGAAAACAAAGATGAAAATGGTTGGCCGAAAGACGCTATTCCATTCCACCCTTACTACTCAGTACATGATGCTGTTGCGGTCGTGGTGATGCTTATCTTATGTAGTATTGTGATCTTCTTTATGCCAGAAGGTGGCGGTTATTTCTTGGAAGCGCCAAACTTCGAAGCGGCGAACCCATTGAAAACACCGGACCATATTGCGCCAGTGTGGTACTTCACCCCGTTTTATGCCATTTTACGTGCGGTTCCGGACAAACTTGGTGGTGTGGTCATGATGGGCCTCGCTATTGTGATGCTATTCTTAGTGCCTTGGATCGATCGCGGAAAAGTGAAATCAATCCGTTATCGTAGTATTTGGCATAAACTTAATTTATCTCAGTTTGTTATTTGTTTCATTATTCTGGGTTTATTAGGGACATTAGCACCAACACCTGGTCGTACATTATTGTCGCAAATTACCACATTAGGTTACTTTGGCTATTTCGCTCTGCTGTGGTTATACAGTAAGAATGAAACCACTAAACCATTACCAAAAAGGGT
>JABSOG010001013.1 GCA_013216025.1 Algicola sp.
GGTTGATGGGGCAACGGTTACCGATGAAGTTATCAGCATCAGCGGCACAATCGTTACCGAGTTAAGCAAAGAGCAATTGGGCGTCACATTACCCGGTGGATTGTTCCAAGATTTACGTTTGATTGGCGATAGAACCTGGCAGTTTACTTTTGACCAGTATCAGCTGCAAAGGGGTGATAACGACATCAAAGTGCAGGTCGGTTATCCCGGTGGCGTTGAAAACCTGCAAATGAATGTGATTTATGATGATGGGTATCAGCCGGGGGCACCAGTGATCACCATAGACTCTCCAACACCAGAGGGTTCAGTCAGTGGCGCAGACTTTACCATAGAAGGTTCTGTCAGCGCCGACAGCCCGATGGAATCACTAACGCTTAACGCTGAATCAGTGTACTTAATGAGTGGCAACCGGTTCAACTACCCCGTCAGTTTTGCTGCCAACACCGATGTCATCACACTGGTAATGGTGGCCACAGACGCTGAACAACGCATTACCACTGAAACCTATGTTTACTACCGTGATGCACAGGGCCCGCAAATTACCCTGCACAACAATCTGGCACCGTTACCAGCCATAAACAGCGTGATTGAAAACCCCTATGTGGTTAGCGGCACCATTGTTGACCCTGCGTTATCTTCGGTGTTGGTTAATGGTCAAAGCATTACTGTAAGCCCAGGCAACAGTGAAAACAGTTATGACTTTACCGTGCGTTTACCGCTTGATAAACAGCAGACGTATCAGTTTGATATCAAGGCTTACGATCAGGCGGGTAACTTTACGGCGCTGGTTTATCAGCTGTTAAGTGAGCAAATAGCGACCATTGATATTATTGCCCCCAGCGGCAATACCGACTTTACCACTACCAGCTCAAGTATTGATTTGCAGATTTTGGCCCGGGTTAATGGCTTGTCCGATGGCGACAGTGTCATGGGCAGGGTAAACAATCAATCGGCTGAGCCATTGGCAGTAACCGATACCATGGTCAATACGACACTGTTTGCCAACATCAATAGCGGCGAGAACAGCTTGGTATTAGAAGTGCTCGATAATAGCGGGCAGGTGTTAGCCAGTGCCAGCAAGTTATTCACCGTGGTTAACCCTGACGATATTGCACTGACTTTGCGTACTGAACCTTTTAATGGACAAACCGGCGCAGAGCCTCATGGTTTTATCGGTTTTTACTTTAATAAAGCCATTGATATCAGCCAGCTAACCGTTGAAGTGCGAGAAACACTCCATGGCCTGACCTATATCGACCAAGATGAACCGGGTGTTGACATCACTCAGGTCAAGGGTCCTGCATTGCAACAGACCGACCGTGATCATCAGCTGGTTAACGGCAAACTATCGATCATTCCCGGCAACAATATCGTGGCGTTTTATCCTGATAACAACATAGGTTATGGCGCATCTGTGGTTGTTCAGGTTAAGTACAATGGCGAAGAGTTACAGCGTTTTGGTTATAAAGTGCGTGAATTGCCCACTTTTGTTGATGGCACCGTGATGGACCAGCTTAATCAGGCGGTAACCGGTATTGAAGTGAGCCTGCCTGAATTGGGCTTAACCACAGTCACCGACAGCGATGGTACTTTTGGTTTTGGTTATGGCACAACGGTTCAAAGCGCTTTACCCGGGGGGGTTTACAAGTTGGTGATTAACCCAGGCCTCAAAAATCCGCTGTTTGGCTCTGACTATCGTTACATCAATATTCAGCAGGGCAAACGCACAAATTTACGTTTATCGCGCCTGATGTTACTCAATGTTGAAACCCCCTTCCAGCCAGTGACCAGCGGCAAAGCCAATGTGAGTCTGGCCAATGGCGAGTTAAACCTCGATTTATCAGCGGCTCAGCTGAGTTTTGCTAATGGATTCGGTACGAATACAAGTAATAGTGGTAATGTGCATGTGTCTTTCCTTACGCCGCAAAATACCAACCTGACGTTTTTACAAGGTATAGCACCGGTATGGCTGTATGGATTACAACCGGCGGGTATCACTGTCAGTGGTCAGGTCGGCATACAGATGAAAATGCCCAAACTGTTTGGTTCTTTGGATTATGTGCCTGACAGTGGCAGTTATGTGGTATTGCTTGGCAGAGATGACACCACCGATGTCATGGTGCCCATTGGCGTAGGCCAGATTGACGGTTATACAGTTAAATCAAAAGGGCCGGTAAATTTACAGCGTTTAGACTTTTTGGCGTATGCCATGGTGAAACCTGACGCCCAACCGGCATTGGCTGAATATGCCAATGGTCAACGGTCATTACAGAGTTTAATTGGCGCATTGCAGCCGTAATTGGTAAACCTGTGAAACCCGCATTTAAAACAATTTAAGTATAAAAATAGTGAATAAGAATGAAAACTGATAACACAACCATGGCGGCAAAAGTCAAACGGGTTTACACGCTCTGGCTGATGCTACTTTGTATACTGACAAATCTGCTGGTTGGCATAACAGCAGCGTCGGCAGGTGCCTGGGATACCATGAGACACCGTTCGGGGTGGATACTGACCCGAGGATTAGTGTATTCAGACAGCGGCAAAATTATCTATTCGCACTACAATACCGCCGGTGACACAATAGGGGATATTGGCCCTGCTGAAGGACCGCTTGAAAACGCCAAAGTGATGGCAGCCGATGAATATCGTCAGGTTGTAGACTACTTTAATAACTTTAAAAATGAACATCGCGACGGCATAGCCAAAGGCGCGACAGTGATGACTGCGCAGGCTTATAACGACGCAGTGTTTACCACAGTCAGCGGCGAAGCTGTCAATAAACCCCAGCTATTACCCAGTAGTAAATCTGCATTGGTCAGGTCATCACAGCAATTACTGATCAGTGCCAACTCACCGCTGTTATTACAAGCCACTATTGATCTCAGCGACGCCAGAGCCCTTGGTGGTGGCACCAAGTCGGTGTTACTGGACAAAGATGGCAAAATTCATACAACCTCAACCAATACCATT
>JABSOG010001014.1 GCA_013216025.1 Algicola sp.
CAAAAGTTATACCGTGCCAAGACGGTATCGATGGATGGATATGGCCGGTAATGTCGTTAAAGAAGACAATACCGAAGTGGGTGTCACCCGCATGAAATACAACGGTAACAATGAGTTAATTGCTACTAAAAACCTCACGGGTAGCACCGATATCCGTTTTGTTTATGACTCGGGAGGGCGTAAACAAGAAGTGGTAGACGTTAATACCAATGCGACCATTACCAAAGCGGTTTATGATTCGCAAACAGACTTGTTGATGTCAAACGAAACACCGACTGGGTCTTTAAACTCGTTGCGAGCGGTCACAGAGGCATATACTTATGGTGAAAATAATCGACTGTTGAGCAAACGGGTTAACATACCGTCCCCATTGCGACAGATTGATAACCTAAGGCCACAAGGGCAGTTCACACCGCCAGCAACGCTCAATTTACGTTGGGACCAATATTATCAGGGCACCTATACCGTTTACTTTAAACTGGCCAGTTTGCCGTTTATCAAAATACTGGCGTCAAACGGGGTGAGCGAAGTCGTTTTAACCAACAGTTTGCTGGTGCAATTGGCTAACCAACAGTTTGACGGTATGGAACTGTCACTTTGGCAGGCAGAGCTTGCCAGTCATCCGGCCAGCCCGGTAGGTGATAATGCCAACTACAACTGGAAAGTCGCGGGTATTTCGCCCGATTTTGAACCGCTGCCAACCAGTGAAGAAGCCACTTTAACCAATGCTTGTCATATTTTAGAATTTGCTTACAAACGCGGGGTTAATCAGGGACCTTTGATAGAGTGGGAAACCCAAAATTGTGAGCAGTACTCGACCAGAGTGTATGCCACCACATTGCCCGGCACCACGCCAGACCCACAATGTGCGATGACCAACGGGGTGTTCAGCGGATTAAAACAAGGCCCACGACGCGCCCACTTTTTGTTCAACGGCTATAACTATGAAGATGTGATTTTGGCTCAGCAAAACGACCCAGATCAAACCCCTACCTGGACAGGACCAAAACAATGTCCACCTTTGGCGGCGGCCAGTTTTGCACTGCAAGTGTTTGACGCCAACGAAAATATGATCACATCGAGTGATTCAATACAAGCCCATTGGACGGCTGATCCCAATGCCTGTCAAATCAGAAACTTCTACGTCAATCATGGTTACACAGACTCAAAAACAGGGCAAAGCGTAGCACCAAAAGTCGATTGGGAAGTGATTAACTGTTCAAGCCAAAAGCATGTTGAAGTCAAACTCAGCTCGCTAGATACCTCGGTACCGCTTGAATGTGATTTGTCGGGCCATGTGTTGAGTAACGCTCATAGTGGTTCTTTAGTTGCAGAAGTCATGAAAGACCCTAATCCCAATGCAAATTGTAGTGTGATACAGGCGGCTCGATTCGAAATAGAGATCAGAGAAAATGCCGATCCTAGTGCTTTGGTCCTCGACACCCGAGAGCCACTGACCGGTTACATTAATCCAGATATGTTTTTAGGCTGTCATATTGCCAACTTTACCGCCAGTGATGGCGTCGGCAATGAGACTGGGGAGATCACTTGGGATACCAAAAACTGTACCAACGAGTTGGTCAAAGTCTATTACGACGCGGTTCAACCCGGCGTAAGCGAAGACTGTCAACTGCGCAGTATGATGGTTTCACAGAGAATGCAAGGTAGTGTCTCGGCAGATTTCATGGCAACACCTTATATCGTCAGTGAGGGTCAACCGGTCGATCCGGGTAACGGCGCATCATGTGGCGCTATGCGCTCTGTCGATGTGTGGATTGAACTGCTCACTCCAACAGGTCTGAACATTGTTGAAGACCGTGCCGCGATTGATATTAGCTATGCTGGTGATTTGTCAACAGTACCGTCTGTAAATTGTAGTATTAACGGTTTTAACGTGGTTAATTCTACCACTGTGGGTGTATTGCCGCAGGTCGAGTGGCAAACTGATTGTGGCAATGATGTTTCTGTTCAAGTCAAAACCACCACAACAGACAACAGTCTGCCGACAGTTTGTCGGGTAACCAACGGTTTGTGGGATGGCAATAAGTCTGGTGGCCGAGCAGTTGACTATATGGCTGGCGGTTATGGTACGTCGAGCAACTGTCCTGAGGTTAACAGCGCCAACTTTTGGGTTGAACTGCGAGGCGCAGGTGATGTCTTGCTGGCTCAATCTACCACACTGGCCGCCACTTATGTGCCGCTACCAACAGTGTGTTCGATACAAAACTTCGACATCAATAACTCATCTACGCCGGGCACCTTGCCTGTGGTGAATTGGACTACAAATTGCGGGGGCGCCGTTTCGGTTCAGGTTAAAGCCACCACCACCGACAATGATTTGCCACAAGCGTGTCGAGCGACTAACGCTTTGTGGGATGGCAATAAAAGCGGCAGCCGCAATGTTGACTTTATGGTCGGTGGTTATGGGTCGACATTTGATTGCCCAAGGGTTAACAGCACCGATTTTACCATCGAACTTATTGGTGCTGGTAACACCCTGATTGAAACTAGCGTAACAAAAACCGCAACATTCACCCCAGATGGTGCGCCTTTGTGTACAGTTCAATCGTTTGGTGTGGTGAATACCCCGGGTCAAACGCCTGTGGTCAACTGGGTAACCGATTGTAGCAGTACGGTTGAAATCAAAGTGTTGGCCGAATCGACTGATGCCAGTATCCCACAAAGTTGCCAAACCGTGCGCCGAAAAATGAACAGCTCAAACTCTGGCTCCAGTGGCAGTGTGGCGCTTGACTTTATGGCCGCCAGCGGTAGCTGCCCAGATGTGGCGACCTCATCGGTGTGGATTGAGCTTTATGAAAAAGGTGCCAACTTCAGAATGATTCAAAGAACCAGCTTTGTAGGAGCGACTTATGCGCCTTAACCAATTTTTTAGGAGACAGACAATGGCGATAGCCAATTCAAAATGGCTGGTAAAATGCTTGCTGGGCATGGCAGGCACTATA
>JABSOG010001015.1 GCA_013216025.1 Algicola sp.
CTGCTGTGCCTCGCACAACTGGGCTAATGCCTGTTCTAGTGCTTGCTGATAGGCCGAGAATTTTCGGGATAGTTGGGCAGCCATGGCCAGTTGCTGACTGCCTTGTCCGGGAAACATAAAAACAATGCGCTGAGGTGCTTTGTTTACGGTAAACGATAGCGGTCGCTGGACCAATAAATTGGGGGCTGCTGATGTTGAGTCAGCGACAATAAAACTTCTTACCGACATTGCCTTTCTGGTATTAAACAGGCTCCAAGAAATATCTTCTAACCGGTCAGAAGTCGCCTCAAAAAACTCGCCATAAGACGCCATTAATTGCGGTAACACTTGGCTATCATTCGCTGAGAAAGGCAGCAAATGCCAATCTGACTGCGCTGCTGGAGTCTCTTCAACATCTGCTTGCGTAGTTTGCATAGGGTCTTGTGCGACAATAATATGCGCATTGGTGCCACCCATACCAAAGGCACTGACGCCTGCTATTCGCGGTGACGGCCAATCTCGTAATGTATCAACAACATAAAATGGGCTGTTGGCCAAATCGATTTCAGGGTTGGCTTTTTTAAAATGTAAGCTGGCCGGTAGCTGCCCGTGGTAAACACTCAACGAAGCTTTAATCAGACCCGTGATGCCCGCTGCGGTATCAAGATGCCCTAAGTTTGATTTTACCGATCCAATCCCGCACGAATTAACGCCAACGCCGGCAAAAGCCTGACTCAAAGCTTCGAACTCAATGGGATCACCCATAGTGGTCGCAGTACCGTGGGCTTCGATATAACTGATGTCATTGGCGTCAATCTCGGCCAATTCAATAGCATCTGAAATTACCCGACGTTGACCGTTCACACTGGGGGCAGTAAAGCCGATTTTGTCAGCACCATCATTGTTGATGGCCGAGGCGCGAATAACAGCGTAGATTTTATCGCCATCGGCTTTAGCCTCGTCAAAACGTTTGAGCAAAACCGTAGCGACGCCACTACCATAACAAGTCCCTTGAGCATCAATATCAAAGGGTCTGCATCGGCCATCGGGTGATGCAATGCCGCCTTGCTGGTATTGATATCCCACACGTTGCACCGGGGATACACTGCTGCCTCCGGCTAAAGCCATATCACATTCGTAGGCCAATAGTGCCTGTACAGCATTGTGCACCGCCACTAATGATGTCGAACAAGCCGTACTAACGCTAACGGCGGGTCCGGTTAAGTTAAGTCGATAAGCCAATTGCGTTGCGGCAAAGTCTCTGTCATTAACCAGTTGGATCATCTGTGCGCCAACTGAACGTACTAGGTCCTTATTAGATAGTATGTTGTCTAACAGATATCTGTTTGCCCCCACCCCAACATAGACTCCGGTGTTATTGTCTGGCTGTTGCGGCATAATCCGAGCATCTTCAAAGGTGTTATAGGCACATTGGAGCAGTAAGCGAATTTGCGGATCCATTAACTGTGCTTCTCGATGACTTAAGCCAAACAAAGCCGCATCAAAACACTCAATGTTAGCTAAAACCCGCGCGGCGGCAACGTAGTCTTTGTTGTTTAGAATAGGCTCGGCAATGCCCAGCTTTTTTAATTCATAAAATGAAAGGACTTCGAGCGAATCAACGCCTTGTAGCAAGTTTTGCCAAAGTTGAGTGACACTCTTCGCTCCGGGAAACCGCCCTGCCATGCCGACGATGGCAACTTGTGCACTGGTATCTACATTTTCCATCACTAACGACCCTTTATTTTTTGACGACGATGCCGATTGGCATTGCGTTGTTGTTTTTTTAAATGGTTATCCACCTTGCTGGGGTGACTTGCTGGTTGGTTGTTACGCTGGGCAGTAAAGTATTGGGCCTGGGCCTGTATCGACGGATATTGAAATAAGGTCGTTACCGCTATATCTAACTGTAATGCTTCACTGAGTTTTTGACGAAGTCTCATCACCAGCAATGAATTGCCACCGACATCGAAAAAATTATCGCTGACTCTAATCTCCTGACAATCTAAAACGGCTAGCCAGACTTGCAGAATCAATTGCTCTTTTTCGGTTGAAGGACGTTCAACAATGGGTGCGGTTACCGCTTCAATCAGGCTTAATTTGTGTCGGTCAATTTTACCGTTAGGTGATAACGGCAGTGCCTCTATGATGTTGAATTGCGAGGGCCTCATGAAATCCATCAAGTGCTCGAATGCATGTTGACGAAGCGTCTCGATATCGACAGTTGCAGGCGAAATATAGGCGACGAGCTGGGCATGCTCTGCTTGCCCTTTTAGCAAAACCGCAACGTTTTGCACCCCTTCAACGCTCAACAAAACCGCTTCAATTTCACCCAATTCGATGCGAAACCCTCGCAGTTGTATTTGATGATCATTGCGGCCCATATAAATCAGTTCGCCTTGTTGATTGAGTCTAACCAAATCTCCTGTTTTATATATTCTTCCCCATGACGGCGTTGCAACGAATCGGGCAGCGGTTAAATCGGTTTGATGAGCGTAACCTGATGCTAAACCATCGCCGCCCAACCATAATTCTCCGATGGCACCTTGAGGCAGCATTTCCATCCGTTCATCTAAAATCAGTGCATAGCTATTATCAATAGAGTTGCCTATAGGCACGGTGTGTTGATAGTCACAGTCATGCGATAAACGGTGGGTGGTGCTGATTACGCCGTTCTCTGTTGGTCCATAAACGTTGACAAAGGTGGTGTCTGGTAAGGTTTTTAAAGCCAACTGAGCGGTACTGGGCGTGAAAGCATCACCGCCCACAAAAACGCGCTTTAGGCGTTTTAATTGCTCGGCCTGCTGAGTTAATAATTCATTGAGCAGTAGTGGCGAAAATACCGCTGAATTGACATTGTGTTTTACGATTAAGTCACCCAGACTCGCCAAATCTTTATGCGCTTTATCGACAACGATGAGTTCACCGCCGTGTAACAAAGTGCCCCAGATTTCAATTATTGAGGGGTCAAACGAGAACGAAC
>JABSOG010001016.1 GCA_013216025.1 Algicola sp.
AGATTAAAACTAACCTATATTTATACCCATGACCAATGGAAATACAATATTTAAGCGAGAGTTTAAATACTTAAGTGCAAGGACTTTGTTGAAGGTAAGTCATCGTGGTAGAGCGACCCATGACTAGGCCAGCTCCACACAGATCCAGACGTGCGGAACTATCGCATAGTATAAAGCCTCCCCCCTGTTCAGATCTAATATTTATTGGAGCGATACCAGCACTTCAGGGCGATGCAGGATGCAGTCCTTACTGCTGAAAAAATCGCTAATCTCACACTCCGACAAAGGCCCAACACCCGATACAGCTGGTTCGTAAACCTTGCCTGACTAGGACTTACACCCTGCAACATGATAATACAATGTAATTATGGTGCCTCCATTAGATCACATCTTTAATGTAAATGGTAAAAGTTGGTTACATAGAGGGAGTTATAGAACTATAGGTGTCGCAATTCGGCAATACGGAACTGCTTAATGTTTGCACAATTAATCCAATGACCTAACACAGAGCTTATGTGAGTTATCGTCATTTAGTTAATAAATACCTCTTTCCTCATCAGCCTTATCACGGTGGAGGTATTACCCAAAATTTTTACTATTTTACTTAACTTAGGTATGCCAATGAAACTGATCTCATACCACCATTCTCTAACCTAATAACAGGAGAAAAAAATGAAAAATAAAAAAATGTTATCTCTAATTGTTTGTAGTGTACTTATCAGCGCCTGTAGCACCGAAGAAAAAATTGTTGAAGTGGAGAAAATTGTAAAGGTTGAACCGACTCCAGTCACCAGCGTTAAAAATGTTATCTTAATGATCGGTGATGGTATGGGTGTTCAACAAGTTGGCTTGCTCGAAGATTACGCACGCCGCGCGCCTAACTCTATTTATAACAGTGCCAACAATCAAACCGCATTATCTAAGTTTAGTAAGAACGGACTGATGGGATTGTCTATGACATCACCACACGGCGGTTTAGTCGTTGATTCAGCCTGCTCAGCAACACAATTAGCCACAGGCATGCCTGCTGGTTCAGAGATGATCGGGCTTGATAACAATGGCAATATCGTTAAAACTATTCTAGAAAGAGCCAAGGCAGCAGGCAAAGCAACAGGTCTAGTGTCAGACACCAGAATAACTCACGCCACACCAGCATCATTTGCCGCTCACCAACCTCATCGTTCGTTAGAAAATGATATAGCTGCGCAGATGATCGCCAGTGAAAGTGTTGACGTTTTATTTTCAGGTGGCGCACGTAATTTCTTACCTAGCGATATTAAAACCAATACTAAAACTCGCGACTTAATGAGCAAGTTGGGCGCATCGAGCAGCATCTATAAGAAATCAAAACGCCAAGATGACCGCAACATCATTACCGAAGCACGTGACGGGCATGGCTACAATCTTGTATTTGATAAAAAACAACTTACTAGTTATACCGGCGATAAAGTATTAGGCTTGTTTGCAAACTCATCGATGAGCGATGGCATCGCTTACACTGCTTGTAAGAAAGCTAACAGCTGTACCCAGCCTTCTCTAACAGAGATGACGATGAAAGCACTCGATATATTGAGTCGAGATCCGGACGGATTCTTCTTAATGATAGAAGGCGGCCAAATAGATTGGGCTGGTCATATTAATGATGCAGGTTGGATGCTACACGAACTGATTAAATTTGATGAAGCGGTTGAAGCAGTTTATCAATGGGTAAAAGATCGCGATGATACCTTGGTGATTGTCACCGCAGACCATGAAACAGGCGGCTTTGGCTTTAGCTATACCAGAAAAAATTTACCAAAAGCGAAATCGCTATCTGGCGATGGCATGCTAGGCTATGATTTCCAACCGAAGTTTAATTTCGGACCGTTAGAAACCCTCGATGCATTACATGGTCAAACCGGAACTTTCTACGACATGATGAGCCATGTTAATAGCGATTGGGATTTTAGCTCGACAACAGCTCAAGCATGGTCAGATGCGATCAACGCTTATAGCCAAATCAAAGTAACCCCAAAACAAGCACAAGGCATTCCAGAGAGAGAGACCAACGAGTACTTTGTCGCAGATCATCCATATTTGGCGGCTGACGTATTTCCTAAACTAAATGATTTTAAGGAGTTCTATGTTTATGGTGATGACCTTCATGGTAATCTCATGGGACGTGCCCTTGCTGCAGACCAAAACGTAATTTGGGGCACTGGTACTCATACTGCCGCTCCAGTACCAGTTTACGCATTCGGACCACAAGGCGTTATCAAACAGTTCTCAACCATGCAACATCATACTGATATTGGTCAGAAAATGATCGCAGCACTGTTACCACAATAACGTCCTAGCCTCAGTTGTTCTTCAATATTCATGAAGTTCAGCTGGGTACATTGTTGAACGAAGCAGCTCCGCGGCAGAGTTTGTAGCGGCTAACTCATAACGGAATCCAGTAGTACCAATTTCTTTTTCCAAGGCAGTCAAAATATGAAGGTAATCCCAAAGAACAACACCTTATTAATCTTCGCTTGCAAGGGATAGTCCCTCCACAATAGATGCTTATGCACGTGCCGTACGCCGTATCACTGATTTTTTTGATAAAACCCTGACATATTAACCACGCAAGATTTAAAAAATTACTTTCATGCACTGAGCCAAACGCATTCTTGGAGCACCATCAAACTCGATCGCAACAGCTTGCTGTTCTTTTATCGCCACACCCTGAATAAACAAAGGGAGTGGCTCAGTATTGTTAAGCCTCTTCAAGTCAAACGGCTGCCCGACATTTTGTCGTCATTAGAGGGCGCGCAATTAATTAGTCACACCAAGAAACAACGATACCAAGTGTTCTTCTTAACCCTATATTCCATGGGGCCTCGGCTCAGTGAGCGGTTAAATTTATCCATTTTTGATATCGATTCAAAACTAATACAGATGCATATTCGCGATGGTAAAGGGGGCGTGCAAACAGCGA
>JABSOG010001017.1 GCA_013216025.1 Algicola sp.
CTGTTGGCATCCATGCCGCCACTAAATTGAGCTGCGTTTGTCTGTTGACTCGACCATAAGAGACCGGTGAAAGAATCCCTATCGCTAGTCCTGTTGGCATCCATGCCGCCACTAAATTGAGCTGCGTTTGTCTGTTGACAAACGCAGCTCAATTTACCCAATAAGGTCGCATCTTAACTGCTGACTTACGCGTCTGTTCCATCGCCAGCAGCAGGCTTTCAATCTGATGTTCCAGCCAATTGAGGGTTGAACGGCTCTCTTGACCTTCAACTTTCATCGCCAACGATTGCAGCAGGTGCAGGGTTTTAAGCTCGTCAATCCCACGTGACAAGTCCAGCCATGGCATTCTAAAATCGTCACGCAATGTGTTGGAGTACAGAGCACCGACGCTTGAGCCGGTCATCAGGCTGCGTTTGAGTTGCTGATGATGAGAAACATAATCAGCAATCGTGAATTGCTGGCGCGAAGGCATGACAGTCAACAACGATTGCCAATTAGCATTGAGTAAATCGGATGCAACACTTTGCAAAGCGTTTTCTGAATCACCGATAAAGTCTAGCTGCACAGACTTGCGCCAACCTTTTTCAATTAACCACAAACTGATATCAAGAATAAACTGGTTGTAGCGGGGCAGTGAAAAAAACTGGCCAATGCCATTTAACCCGGGCTCTTTTTCAGCCTCTTCTTCGAGCAACTGTGACAATGCCGCGTTTAAGTCCAAACGCTTGCGATACTTGCCGGTTTTTGACATCAACACCCGCAACTGGCGGCTGTGTTCTACCCATTCGAAAGATTTGAGGATCCACTTGCTTTCGTCACGAAAATACTGGGCCGTTTCGTCAGTAACCACCATCGAATATAACCACAACCCATGGCGAAGCAAAGCCGCACCATCGGTAAAACGCCGCAATGCCAACAGCGAAGGATGGTCGATAAAACACTGCTCGTGGTGCTGCATAAACATCAAACCGTATTCTAATGTTTTGGCAAACGCCATTTCCAGCGTATCGAGTTGCTTTAACGGTACCTGACTCAAATAACTGCGGATCTCAAGCCCTTCATCATTGTGTAATTGATATCCCCGAGCGGCTTTGCTTTGAAAACCGATTCTGATGGCATTCGATTCCGGCTGGTCGCTAGGCTCATCGTTATCAAACTCATCGGTACCGCTGCGCAAGACTTGATGGCTGGGCAAAAAGCGCACCAGTTGCTGCGCAAACTCAAACAAATGCAGGGGTTCCCCTTTGATCAGTTCCAATTCAACTTCACTAATCGGCGACTGCGCTTGTCCGCTGGTGATAAGGCCCTGATCAAACACCATTTCAAATTCGCAATCATCGTTCTTGATACGCCAGATTTGACGCTTGAAGTCGGTGGTAAACAGTGGCACAAGGGCCGCTTGTAGGGCATCGGGCGCCATTGGCAATATCGCAACGTCGAACAAAGCCATATTCGGCTGATTGCTGTCGATATCAATGTTGTATTCGTGCCGTTGATGCAGGCCGCCAACCACCCTGCCCGCTGTCTTGATGGTTTGCTCCCACACCCCATCGGTACTGCGGGTTCTAAGACCAATATCGTTTTCGCGCAAAACTTTATTTGCGGTGTCATAATAGGTGTTGGCTAAGTGAACGGTTTTTTCTACCACCACCATACTGCTATCATTGGCGCAGAAGTTTTCGACCAGCGATGTCAGTGCCGATCCGGCTGATGGTGACACCAAAAATTTGAGCTCTATCTCAATTTCCATTGGTTTTTTTGATACCCTTGGGTTAAATCATGTTCAATGAAGATTAAAAATACTAGAGCTTGTTAGAGGATGCAAGCCAAGCCTGCTCGTTCACGTTGTTTCCCCCCTTGATTGTTGCCTCAATAAGCCCTAATATCAGCGGTTAATTCAACAGTTTGTCATAACCATAAGAATATTGGATAGCTATGTTTAAATCTCGGTTAAAATCCCTGGTCTTGATTGCCCTTTTGTCACCATTAGCGACAACTGCCCAGACGGTTGATTCGCCTGCTGGAACTAATACACAGGCAAACACCGACACCAACGCTCTGGCTAATCCCGATGGTTATATCAAAGACGATTTGTTCATCTATTTTCATTCGGGTTCCAGCAAAAAATTCAAGATACTCGGCAGCATCAAAGCAGGCGTGGCGCTGCAAATGTTGGATGTCAATGAAGAAACTGGTTACGTACAGATAAAAGATGACAAGGGTCGTACCGGCTGGATTGAACAAGGCAGCTACACTACAGAGCCTGGCAACTCAGTCAAGCTCAAAGCCTTGCAAATCCAATACGACGAGCTAATTGAAACCACCCAATACAGCGAATCTTCAATGGATGATTTAATCATCAAGCTCAAAGCCGCCAACGACACTCACCAAGAATTAATCCAAAAAAATGCGATCCTCAAAAAAGACAAACTCAACCTCCAAGATGAAGTGGATAAAAACATCGATACCAAACAACAAAATCAAATGATTTACGGTGCAACTATTGCGGTTGTTGGTATTTTGTTTGGTTTGTTGATGCCTTCTTTGGTGCGCCGCCGTCGACGCAGTGATAATTGGGTCTAGATAGATCGCGTCGAACCCTGAAATGATGCTCCTGCAATTTTAGGATACAACACATCCATGTGCTAAAAAATGACGCGCTCTATGTGTCTGCTGCGCAGGGCTAGAAAAATGAATATGAGAATTAATTAATCTTAATCATTTTCCGGCCCGACTCACTCCAATTAACATGAAATTTCTTACCGGCAGGTTTGTCCTTACGCTCAAAAGTATGGGCTCCAAAAAAGTCTCGTTGTGCTTGCAGCAAATTAGCCGGTAGATTCTCACAACGGTACGAATCGTAATAAGCCAACGCCGAACTCATCGCTGAACAAGGAATACCCGCCATTGTGGCGTCACAAATACTGTGTCGCCAGTTG
>JABSOG010001018.1 GCA_013216025.1 Algicola sp.
TAGCGTGCATTCCATGCACGAATTCTACCTCTTAAGGCCGTGACTATTGGCGCGCACGAACCCTTACTTCAACTGTAATTAGTTTGCATCTAAATCCGGTCCTTTCATGCTCGGTAAGTCCGTGCGGAATGACTTTGTGTTGATCTTAAGGGTTAAATCACCGGCTTAACAAACTTAAGCACCATCCGGTCGGTATTATCGCGGTTGGTACGCACATCTCTTTCAAAGCTGTAATCGCGGGTATCTTTGGGGTTAGACAAGATGTCTGAGTCTAGTGTTAACTCAAAACCGACGGCGGTGAGTTCGTCAATGACGGTTTGTTTGTCGATGCGGTGATGGGTGCCAGTGTCTTTGGTACCGTTGCCTGGTTTGGCACTGTGATCGATAATAAGGTAAGTGCCGCCGGGTTTGATGGCGTTATAGATGTGTTGGTTCATCATTTGCCGGTTCACGCCTTGCCACACGGTATCGTGGTAGAACAACACCATTAAGACAGCGTCAATTTGTACACCGAAGTCGGCTGTATCAAGTTCGCCAACCATTTTTACTACGTTCTTTTTCCACTGTGGTGCGTTTAACTGGGCGGGCCAGCCATTTTTTTCGTCAGTGAAATAAGCGGCAAAACGGTTAACAACAAAGGGCGGGTTATGGGCGATGACCTGACCTTTGTCGCCGACGACTCGCGACAATATCTCGGTGTAATACCCGCCACCTGAAGTCAAATCTAAGATTTTCATCCCCGGTTTTACACCAAGAATCGCCATGACTTCGGCGGGTTTTCTACGGGCATCGCGTTTGGTTTGGCGCTCAACTCGGGCTTTGCTGTTAACGGCTGCTTGAATGTCAGCTGAGATTTTACTGTCGGTATGGGCCTGAGCCTGAACGGTTAAAAGTGAGGTAAAGAGTGCACCCATCAACAGGGTGCGCTTCATGGTTTTTTTCATTGTCTGTGCCTTCTATACGGGAGTTATACCAATATAGTCATCAACAGGCGCAAACACTAATAATTGCTTTAAATGGTTGTTGCAAGTCTTAGTGCCAAAAAGGTTCGTAAAAACCGGTTTTGTTGCCGACCGTGGTTTTGCCGCTGCCATCAACATTGATAATCGACAAACGTTTGTTGCCAGCGATGTAGACCAAGCGGTCGCTGTTTTTTGACCACGAAACCGAGGAGTATTGTTCTACGTCTTTGGTCACCAACTGCTTTTGCTTGGTGGCAAGGTTGATTGTCCACAGTTGTGCTTTGCGACCGTTATGAACGGTGTAGGCGATGGTTTTGCCATTGGGTGACCATGCCGGGCTTTTGTTGACGTTGCCATCGGCGACCAGTGCGTGTTTGTGTGAGCCATCGGCGTTCATGATGTAGAGTTTGGCGACCTCGTCTTTGCCAAATTCGGCGTAGACAATTTGTTTGTTATCGGGTGACCATTTGGCATAGGCGGCATCGGTGTTGGTTTGGCTGATGTTTTCGATTTTTTTGCTGGCAGTGGTGATTTTGTAAATTTGCCACTGACCGTTGCGATCAGCTGCAAAGGTGCTGTACTTGCCGTTTGGCGATACTGAAGAATCCCAGGTACCCGCATCTTTTTTACGGGGTTTTGGCGTCAGGCGAACCACGTCTTTATCATTTTTGCCATTGAATTTAAATAGTGACATGCCGCCGTGAAACTCTGGGTCGTAACTCCAAAATATTTCGCTTTGATCAGCTGTTTGCGATGGCGATTTGCAAGTCGGCGCATGGCCGGGCACTTTATAGTCGGTCAGCCTTTTAAAGCCACTGCCATCGGCGTTGATGCTGTGGAGTTCGTGTTTATAACAACCGACAATACGGTCGGAGGCATAGGCTGCTGACAAAGGCATTAAGGTTAACAACATGCCCAGTTGAATTGCGTTATTGGCCAGTTTTTTGGTATGTTTTTTCATCGATGACACCCTGTTTGTTGCTTTGATAATATGAAACTAGTTTAGAAGATTGGCGGCGGTAACCCTATTGGGTTGTGATTAACCGCAAAAGCAGTGATAAATGACAATTGGGTTGTGTTTGGCTCTTTCTGACACCATAAGTCATTAGGTCATCGTATTTAAGGCAGCGCTAAATGAAAATAGTATTGGTCCACGGTATTATGAATACTGGCCATGTGATGTTTTACCTCAAACGACAGTTAGAAAAGCAAGGTTATGACTGTTACTCCCCCACTTTGTGGCCGATTGACGGCAATAAAGGGATAGAATATGCGGCGCAAAGCTTAAAAACTGGTATTGAGAAAAGGTTTGGCCAAGCCCAAAACATCACGGTGATTGGTTTTAGCATGGGTGGCATTGTGGCGAGGTATTATTTGCAAAAGTTAGGCGGAGCAAGCAGAACCGCACACTTTTTTGCTCTGGCCGCCCCGCACAACGGCAGCTATTGGGCTTATTTGCCTTATCCAGGCAAGGGGGTTAAGCAATTGCGGCCTAATAGTGAGTTTTTGCAGTTGCTAAAGGCAGACGAATCTTCATTAAAGGGTGTGCAGCTATATTCATATTGGAGTCCGCTGGATACATCGATAGTGCCCAGCAGCAGTTCGTTTTGGCAAATCGCGCAAAACAAGAAGTTCTATTTTGTACTTCATCCATTGATAATTTTTAGCCCCAAATTGGCGCGGGAGATTGTCTCGACGTTGTCGAGGGGGTGATGAGCGTGGCCGTCGCTGCTGTGCCGAAAGGCATTTTCTGCTTCGCAGCACAGCGAAGCTGTTAATTTCTTTTTGCAACGATTTGTTGCGTCGGGTGGCGGTCCGACTGCATGGATGCAGGAGTTAGAGCAATGCAGGGAGCAATTGCCGAGGGGAGGATGGTGGCTTTTTTCTATTCAAGACGGACGACTGGGTTTGCTGCCAAGGCCTGATTCACGATAAACCCTTAAGTCTGGCGCAATCCCCCTCTCGTCGCGACAGC
>JABSOG010000101.1 GCA_013216025.1 Algicola sp.
CATAAGTGGATGATCATGGACGAACAAGGGCAGGGCTTTGACAACCCCCAACACCGCGAGCAAGTTTTTCAGCGTAGTTTGGCATTTTTGTTGAAAAACCTGAAGATGGCAGTTAAATAAAAGAAAATGCATTTGTTTGAAAGTTTTATTATGATACCCCGCTCTATGTGGGTCAGCTTTGCAAATACCTTGCTTGAGCTTGAAAGAGCTTCATTAACACAAACTAAAATAGGAGTTTGCCATGAGCGAACGTAAAAACATTATCGGTGCTACATTGTCAGGTCTGGTTGCTTTGGGTGCATTAACTGCAAGTGTTGCACACGCAGTACCTGATCAACCTAAAGTATGGGAAAAATGTGCGGGCATCGCCAAAGCCGGTCAAAACGACTGTGGCGCACTAGACGGCTCTCACGCTTGTTCTGGTCAAGCCAAAATGGACAATGGCGACAATGAGTGGGTTTACATGCCTAAAGGTACTTGTACTAAAGTGACCGGCGGTGTGGTTAAAGCTGAGAAACCAGCGAAGAAATAATTCATTATTGAATCGGTGTGGATACGTTTCGCACCGGTTTTCCCTGTATTATAAATATCAAATCAAAACTCATCATCTACTTAGCCAAATCCCCCCCTTTTTTTCTAGCTGATAACCTTTAACGGTCACTCCAGTGCATCCACATCAAATACGTTTTTAATATCCAATGGTTTATCCAGCGCTTTGGCCGGTTGATAACACGCGCAGAAGTTGGGCTGTTGTGACGGACAAAAAAAAGGCAAAAAAAAGCCACAAAACGAGTTGTGGCCATAGGTGAGGTGATTCTTTATGAACAACGTTAGAGGCGTTGTTCAATGGTTAGTATTTTACGCAGATTGACTCTATTGGCCACTTATTTTGACCAACGATTGCTTACTGACAGGCTTACGACCACTTACTATGATGGTAACCCATTGTAATGGATAAGTATTTTTACAATGCAAAAATAGAGTAAAAACACTTTATTTTTGTGGGAATAGCGGCTGTCAGCATTAAAAGACAGACCGGTGTAACTTCGTAAACGTGACTTTGTCATTTCTTTAAAGTGACCCCTGTCGCAAAACATCGTAAACTCGTCGGAAATGATAATAACAACACTCATGATGGGGTACGCTCGTGGCAGACAACTCGCAAAACGAGACAGACAAATCAGGCTATTGGCGTGAAAACCTGCGCTTGATTTTTATCTGTTTGATCATCTGGTTCGTGGTTTCTTTTGGTTTTGGGCTGATATTGGTCGAACCGCTCAACGAAATTCGCCTTGGCGGTTACAAACTGGGTTTTTGGTTTGCCCAGCAAGGTTCGATTTACACTTTTGTCGCGCTGATATTTTGGTATTCACACAAAATGAACCAGCTGGATAAAAAGTATGGCGTTGAAGAGGAGGACCAATAATGGATGAATTAAAACTCTACACTTATATTGCCGTATTTGGTTCTTTTGGTCTGTATTTTGCCATTGCTTGGTGGGCCCGGGCCAGTTCGACCAGTGAGTTTTATGCGGCTGGTGGCAACATATCGCCGCTTCTAAATGGTATGGCCATTGGTGCCGACTGGATGAGTGCTGCTTCGTTTATCTCTATGGCGGGTTTAATTGCCTTTTTGGGTTATGGCGGTTCGGTGTTTTTGATGGGCTGGACCGGCGGTTATGTACTGCTGGCGATGCTGCTGGCACCTTACATGCGCAAACACGGCAAGTTCACCGTGCCTGAATTTATCTACGACCGATACGATTCTAAAACCGCACGTATTGTGGCGGTTATTTGCCTGATCATCGCTTCGTTGACTTATATCATCGGCCAGATGAAAGGGGTGGGCGTGGCATTTTCACAATTCCTTGAGGTCGATTACGGCCTAGGTTTGGGCATCGGTATGGTGGTGGTTTGGGTTTACGCCGTGATGGGCGGGATGAAGGGTATCACTTACACCCAAATCGCCCAATATTGCGTACTGATATTTGCTTATACAGTGCCTGCTATCTTTATTTCGTTGCAATTGACCGGTAACCCTATTCCGCAACTGGGTTTGGGCAGTACGTTGGCCGATGGCAGCGGGGTTTATTTGCTCGATAAGCTAGATCAGGTTGTCACTGATTTGGGCTTTAAAGAATATACTACCGACAACATGGGCGGGTCGTTAAATATGTTCGCCTACACCATGACATTGATGATTGGTACTGCTGGATTGCCTCACGTTATCATGCGGTTCTTCACTGTGCCCAGCGTTAAAGCCGCCCGTTCATCAGCCGGATATGCGCTGGTTTTCATCGCTTTGTTGTACACCGTTGCCCCAGCTGTCGGTGCCATGGCGCGTTTAAACCTGATGAATACCATCGAGCCTGAACCGGGTCAAAATTTGGTTTATGAAGAACGGCCAAAGTGGTTTAAAGACTGGGAAAAAACCGGCCTGCTCAAGTTTGAAGATAAAAATGGCGATGGCAAAATTCAATATGTCGCCGACGAGCAGCGAAACGAAATGGTTAAGGTCGACCGAGACATCATGGTATTGGCCAACCCGGCCATTGCTAACTTGCCGTTTTGGGTGATTGCGCTGGTGGCTGCGGGTGGTTTGGCGGCAGCATTGTCAACGGCGGCGGGATTATTGCTGGCAATATCCTCTTCTATCTCTCACGACTTGATGAAAGGGGTGCTAAAACCTGATTTGTCAGAGAAAAATGAATTGCGAATCAGCCGTTTGGTCATGACCATATCGATAGTGATTGCCGGTTGGCTGGGGTTACATCCGCCGGGATTTGCCGCAGGCACAGTGGCATTGGCCTTTGGTTTGGCGGCGGCTTCTATTTTCCCTGTGTTGATGATGGGCATATTCTCCAAGAAAATCAGTGGTAAAGGCGCGGTTGCGGGTATGTGTGCCGGCATCGGTATTACGATGTTGTACGTGTTCCAACACAAGGGCATTATGTTTATCTCAGGCACCGACTTTTTGGGTGACATGGAACCCAACTGGTTCTTTGGTATTTCGCCGAACGCCTTTGGTGTGATTGGAGCTATCGTCAATTTTGCGGTTGCGTTTGCTGTCACCAAGGTAACTGGTGATGCTTCGCCGAAGATTCAACAACTGGTTGAAAACTTTCGTATGCCTGGTGAGGTAGGTAAGGCCCATCATCATTGATGATGGGGGTGTGGTAGTCGCTGCTACCACTCCCTACCTTTTTGCTTTTAAACCAAGGCCATTCACCCCATCCCAATCCCCATCTGTCGAAAATGCAACAATTGATGTTGCGAGTCTCTATTCTACCGCACTATAATTGCAAGGGAGTACAGCCAAAAAACAGAGGTGAGAGATGATAGACGGAAAATTTAAAACAATAATGGTCGTAGGTGTAACCCTTGCGGCTTTGGCCGGTTGCCAATCTAGTGGCAACCAACAAGTGGCGGCCCAAACTATGGCCGTTAAAAAGGCAGGCGAAAAACTCGGTGGCGGATTTACCGCTGGCATGACACCCGAGATGACTTGCCAAGTCTTCAACAAGTATTACAAGATTCGACATTCGAGCAACACATTGTGCCGAAAAGTCAGTAGTGCCGGTGCAAACTCAAGCTCAGTATTTGCTAATGCCACCCTCATAAATTACAACATTGATATGGCCGCAAGCAACGAACAAGTCATCAATACCATGGTGTTCTATTTTAGCCCCATCGGAAAATTAAACCATGTTGTGGCAGTGGATGATCCTTCTCCAAAAAGACTGGAGCAAAAAGCGCACGTTGATGGTCGTATACATGCAGTGGCAGCATTACATTACTAGCTCCTAATTGTAGTGCTAAATCCATTAAATTAAACGATTGTTGTAGGCGGTGCAGATATGCCCGCTTGCGACTTTGCTATTGAGATATTAGGCGTCATCAAGAAATCGGGGTCGTAATATGGCCCTTACCATCGTACCAATACATCCCCGTTTCGCCCCACTATTAGAAATATTCACAGGTACATTTATCCTTATTAATCAATAGGGTTGACAGTAAGGCTTGGTCAAACGTATGCTCATAAAGTAAGCGGATTTATACGTTGAATGTTGTGTAGCAGGGGGTGCTGATGAAAGACCAATCAAAAAGTAAAAAGCAACTGATTGAAGAGCTCAAGGCACTTCGCCAGCAAATTGCGCAAAGCCCAAAAAATCCTTCCCCGTCAGCTCTTAGCCAAAGCAAAATCGATAACACCAAAGCCCAATTGCTACAAAGCAATGAACAGCTGACCAATTTACTAATGTCGTTACCTGTGATCACCTATACGGCAAAAGCCAGTGGTGATTTTGGTGCGCTCTGTATCAGTGAAGGGGTGAAGCAGGTGACAGGTTACACGCCAGATGATTTTATTTCAGACTCCAAGTTTTGGGTGAGTCATATCCATCCCAGTGATGTTAAAGGTGTGCTTGCAGACATGAGTAGATTATTTAAAATTGGTCACTTCAAGCATGAGTATCGTTTTAGGATTAAAGATGGCAGTTACCGCTGGTTTGGTGACGAATTACGATTAATTAAAGGCTCAAACGGCGAAAATGATCACCTTACCGGCATATGGGAAGACATCACCGAACGTAAACAGCTTGAAGCCAAACTGCGCCAATCCTCAAAAATGGAAGCGCTCGGTACACTCGCTGGTGGTATTGCCCATGATTTCAATAATATATTGGCTGCGATATTGGGCAATGCCGAAATGGGAAAAAAGTTGACCGCAGGGCAGGTCAGAGCCAGTAACCATTTTGACAATGTTCTTAACAGTGCTGAACGCGCCGCCAAACTGGTTAAGCAGATTTTGGCATTCAGCCGCATGGAATCGACGGTTTTAAAGCCAACCAATTTGTCGGTAGTGGTTGGTGAAGCACTCAAGATAGTGGCCTCCACAACACCGACTAATATCACCATCAAGCAGCAACTATTGGTCAATTGTCCTACCATCATGGCGGATTCGACCCAGATTTATCAGATTATTTTAAATCTGTGCAACAACGCCTACCACGCGATGGAAGATATTACTGGTGAATTGACCGTTACCCTGACCATGGAACAATCACAAGACAGGGTATTGGGACACCTGAGACTTGCCGTAGAGGATACCGGGTGTGGCATATCCAAAGCCGATCAAGAATGGATATTCGACCCATATTTCACCACCAAAGAGGTCGGAAAAGGCACTGGTTTGGGATTGGCGATGGTATTTGGTCTGGTTGAACAGCACGACGGTAAAATATCAATGACCAGCAATATGGGTCAAGGCACCAATATTTCGATAGCCTTTCCTGTTAGTGATATGGCTGTAGTGGACGATAAAGGCGAGTTGATTGAGGTAGGTGAGGCGAAAGCCAATCAATCCAGTCTCAAACATATTCTGATTGTTGAAGATGAATTGGCGGTACTGCGCTTGCACCAAGAGTTCTTACTCGATTTGGGTTATCTTGTCACCACCAGTGAAAATGGCCAACAAGCCTTGGCACTGTTCGAAACCCAGCCGCAGCGCTTTGACTTGGTGCTGACCGACCAAGCTATGCCGTTAATGACAGGCAAGCAACTGGCGAAAAGAATGTTGAGTATTCGCCCAAAACTACCGATTATACTTACAACAGGGTACTCTGATGTGATCAATGAAGAACAGGCCAAAGCCATCGGTATCTGTCAATACCTGGTTAAACCGGTCGCGCTAGACTATTTGAAACAACAGATTGAGAGTTGTTTGCTGAGCTAGGCTTTTAGGGGCTGGAGGTACGGAGGCTAGCAAGGGGGACAGGGCAGTTGACAAAAAGCGGGAACGCAAGCGTTCACCGTTTTTGCAATCTGATCTGTCCCCAGCCGGAGATGGCTGGTAAAAAACCAGCTGCCAATCGGAGCCTTCTGCCAGCGACCACCAGCCGGGGTCAGTGCAAAATAAGTTTTGTGGACAGCTTGCCTGTCCCTGCACTTTTTTTGCTTTGACCCCCTTGCTAGTCTCCGTTACACCTGCCCCTAACGAAGCCTCCGTTCTTTAATCTCCAAACGCAAGAAAGGCACCGTAAGGTGCCTTTTTTCTAAGTTAAAGCGTTAACCATTTCTTAGTTGTTGTAACCGTAGTTGATGGTCAGGCCAGAAACGTTAGTGTAACCACGAACGTCTATGTGCCATGTGCCAGCAGCTGGAGTTGGGAAAGAACAAGTCTCTTCGTTGCCATTCAGGTAAGGACGACAGTCATACTGTGACGTTGAAGACTGTGAACCGTAACGCATGTACAAATCAGCGTCGCCTGTTCCGCCAGTGATGCTAACTTCTAAGTTAGATGCGCCAGCTGGAACGTCCATAGTGTAACGAGCCCATTTTCTTTTTCTTACAGATACATTTTCAACAGAGCCGTTTACATCAGCACCGCCACCACCACCACCGCCAGTTCCGCCACAAGCTACGCCAACTGCGGCGAAGGCTGCTGTTACGTCAGCTACACTGTAACCTTTATCGTCAGCTGCGCTTTCAACACCACAAGCACCGGCATCGAACGTGCTGTTTGCAGTCCAGTAAGTTTGGTTAGCCAAAGCCATTACAGCGAAAGCAGACTGCGTGTTCCAACCAGCAGTTGTTGCCAAGTTGTAGAAGGCTTTGTTGTATACACCAGAGGTGTAATGAACGTCTTGGCCAGTGTAGTCGTCAGCGTGGTCAATTGAAGAACCATCGTTAGTTGGGTTGTCCATGTAACGCAATGCGCCGTTACCTTTGAAGATTTGCTCACCAACCATCCAGTCGTTAGTGCCGTTCATGTAGTACTCAGCAGCTTCACCAGCCATGTCAGAGAAAGCTTCGTTCATGCCGCCAGACATATTGGCGTAGACCAAGCTAGAGTTTTGCTCAGTGAAACCGTGGCTGACTTCGTGTGACGAAACGTCAAGGCTAACCAGTGGGTAGAAAGTGTTAGCACCGTCACCAAAAGTCATTGCTGAGCCATCCCAGAATGCATTTTCGTAGTTGTTAGAGTAATGAACTTTCATGGTCAACTGGAAAGACAACGGGTTAGTGCCAACATAAGCGTTGTACATGTTGAAGATAACGTTACCGAAGTAATGTGCATCGTTCAAAGGAGCAAATGCGCCATTGATAGCTTGGAAAGTGTTTTCAGTACCAGAGAAAGAGTAAGCCGTGTTGCCGTTAGTACCGTGGTTCAAGTTAACGGTTTTAACGTTAGTGTTGCTCATTACTGAGTTTGAACCGCTGGTGGTGACGTCCATAGCGCTGAAATCAGTACCGTAGTTGTATTGACCTGTTTTAGTGTTACCACCTGGGCCAGTTGCAGCAGCGTGCTGAATATTTTCGCGAGTCTCAAGAACTTCACCAGTGTTGGCATCGATAACCGACATAGGACGTGATGGAGCACCGTCTACAGTTGTTACAAAAGAAGTGTGGAAAACAATTTTAGGTTCGCCGTTGATGATTTGAACGAATTTTTTGCTTTGCTTGTTGTAAACTTCAGCAGAATCTTTGCCTTTCAGGGCAAATGCCAAGGCTTGGTCAGCAGAGAAACGGGTGCGAGTCATGAAAGGCTTGTCAGTGTTCAGGTCAAGTACATCGCCTTGAACGTTAGTGAAAGTGCCCATAGCAGTTTTAGTAGCAGCGATGCTGTGACCAAATACTGGAATACCGTGGAAAGTCTGTGCGAAGCGAACTTTAGTCAAGCCGTTGCCAGCGTCGATAGTTTTAACCGCTTTCATTTGAATAGCGCTGTTCAAACCTAACAATTCGTTGATTTTGTCTGAGCTGAAGCCTTGAACCATGTTAGCCGCTTTAAGCGTGCCAGTGTTAAGTTCTTGAAGGTTGGCTGCGTTGGCAGACAAAGATAAGGCACAGGCTACGGCTGCACAGATTGTTGAGATTTTTTGGATTTTCAAAGTTTAAGTTCTCTTGTTTGTTAGATTCATTATAATTTTTGCCAGCGATTTTTTGGACTGTAACTACTTGTACAAAATGCTACAAGATAATACAAAAAAGCTATTGTTATAGTCCCTGTCGCTGATGGGTGGTAATTTATAACAACTTGGTAACAATTACAACACCTTTTATCAATTTATTTATTGATTCGTTAAAGAATGGCCATATGTGGACACAAGTTAAGCAATATGGGCGTGTATATGCTTGTTTGTTCATGTACTGGAGGATGGGCTTCGTTAGGGGCAAGTGTAATTGGGGTGGGGCTTCGTTAGGGGCAGGTGTAACGGAGGCTCCGCAAGGGGGTCAAAGCATTTGATTTTGTCGAACAAAAAAAGATTTTTGTTCGACATAATCAAAAGCATTGACCCCAGCTGGTGATGGCTGGTAGAAAAACCAGCTGTCAATTGAAGCCGCTCTACCAGCGACCAACGCGGAGCCTCCATTCCTCCAGTTCCCATCGAAGCCCCACCCCTGGATTTTTTTGCTTTGACCCTCATGCCTACGTTTCACCAGCCCATAAAAAAGGCACCCGAAGGTGCCTAAGTTAAAGCGTTAACCATTTCTTAGTTGTTGTAACCCCAAGCTAGGCTCAAACCAGAAACATTAGTGTAACCTCTGATATCGATGTACCAAGTACCAGCAGCTGGGTTGCTGAAAGTACACGTTTCGTTGTTACCGTTAAGGTAAGGACGACAGTCGTAGTTGCTGGTAGATGACTGTGAACCGTAGTTTACGTACAAGTCAGCATCACCAGAACCGCCTGAGGTGGTTAAACCAAGTTCAGATGAACCCGCTGGCAAATTTAATGTGTAATGCAACCACTTTCTGCGGTTTACGCTAAGGTTGTCAATTGTTCCACCAACATCGTAAGAACCGCCGCCACCGCCGCCAGTACCGCCACAAGCTACGCCAACTGCTGCGAAGGCTGCTGTTACGTCAGCAACTGAATAACCTTTGTCGCCTGCTGCGCTTTCAACACCACAAGCACCAGCATCGAACGTGCTGTTTGCAGTCCAGTAAGTTTGGTTAGCCAAAGCCATTGTGGCGAAAGCTGATTGTACGTTCCAACCTGAAGTTGTTGCTAACAAGTAGAATGCTCTGTTGAAAACACCTGAGCTGTAGTGAACATCCATTGAGCTGGTGAAGTTGCTCGCGTGGCCAATTGAAGAACCATCTTGAGTTGGATCGTCCATGTAACGAAGTGCGCCGTTACCTTTAAAGATTTGCTCACCAACCATCCAGTCGTTTGTGCCGTTCATGTAGTACTCAGCAGCTTCACCAGCCATATCAGAGAAGGCTTCGTTCATGCCGCCAGACATGCTTGAGTAAACCAAACCAGAGTTTTGTTCAGTGAAACCGTGGCTGACTTCGTGTGAAGAAACGTCAAGGCTTACCAGTGGGTAGAAAGTGTTGGCTCCGTCACCGAAAGTCATTGCTGAACCATCCCAGAATGCATTTTCGTAGTTGTTAGAGTAATGAACTTTCATGGTCAACTGGAAAGACAACGGGTCAGTACCAACATAAGCGTTGTACATGTTGAAGATAACGTTACCGAAGTAATGTGCATCGTTCAAAGGGGCATATGCGCCGTTGATGGCTTGGAAAGTGTTGTTAGTACCAGAGAAAGAGTAAGCTGAGTTGCCTGAAGTACCGTTGTTCAAGTTAACTGTTTTAACGTTGGTGTTTTCCATTACAGAGTTTGAACCGCTGGTAGATACGTCCATTGCGCTGAAATCAGTACCGTAGTTGTATTGACCAGTTTTTGCGTTACCACCTGGGCCTGTAGCTGAAGCGTGCTGTAGGTTTTCGTAGGTATAAAGAGTTTCACCAGTCTGAGCGTCGATGAAGAATACTGGACGTGATGGCTCTTTTTCACCTTCAACAACATAAGAAATGCGGTGAACCAGTTTTGGCTGACCTTTTACAACGAAGATGAATTTTTCGTTTTGTTGGTTAGACACTTTAGCAGAAGGGTTAATGCTCAATACTTTATCATTGGCCAATGCGTCAGTCATGGCTTGTGCGGCTGGAATGCGAGCACGAGTCAAGAAAGGTTTGCTGCCCATGTTGAACAGGTCGCCTTTAACGTTAGTGAAAGTGCCCATGGCTGTTTTGGTAGCAGCAACGCTGTGACCGAAAACTTTAACACCACGATATTCTTGTTGGAAACGTACTTTGGTTACACCGTTGCCAGCATCAACAATTTTTGATGCTTTCATCTGGGTGTGTCCAGTCAAACCTAACATGTCGTTAATGTTGTCAGAGCTATAGCCTTTGGCCATAACAGAAGCGTTTTGGATTGCAGAGGTATCTTGCAAGCTTGCTGCGTTGGCTGACATAGTTAATGCACAGGCGACGGCTGCACAAACTGCTGATATATTTTGGATTTTCATTATTATTGTTCTCTCATTATTTTGTTAGATTTTAAATGACTTGACGGCCCTTTTATACGGGTCTCATTCAAGTGGTTTCTCACTACCTGAGCCGTTAACAAGTATTCACAATTAAAGCAATAAATGCTGTGTTTGTAGCGGTACTTGTCAGCGGTGAAATAGAATTTATAACAAAAAACTTACAAACGCTACCTTTTTATTTCAATTTGTATCCAAATGTAGGCTCTATGGTGGGATTTGGGTAGTTATGCTTCTTTCGTTGTTGGCTGGGGTTCTGCTATAAGTCTTTATTAATCAGTGTATTGGAGTTAATGTTTGGGTATTTATTCCATCTTAAGAAACCACTTAATGCCATTTAAATAAATATTAATTTAATTCTCGGGGTGTTCCAGTGCACGGATTAACCGATCTGGTCCTACCAGAATGGGTTTAATCGGTAATAATCGGGTATTACTGACTAGGTGGTCATAAAATGAACAATATGGCGAGTGATCGGAGTGAAACATACCATTAACAATGTTTACTGGATGTTATTTTAGGTCGTGATCACGTATTCACGGTTATTTAAAGATTCTGCTGCCATTGGTGTCGAAGCTCAACTTGCGCCTTTGTGGCCCCGGTAAAAACGGTAACAACAGACTTGCCAGACTCATTAACAGCGTAACGCAATCCAATTTTCGATAAATAGTCGTTATAGTCCAAAACCTCGTTACCTTCTATATAGCGTTTGAAAAAATCTCCAACTTTGGCTGAGCTGTGTTGCTCAATGATGTCAAATAACCCATCGTTGGCAAATGGCTGGTTAGGCCCATACGCTTTCATCAGCTTTATTAACAACTCCCTGAATCCTTTGGTACCATTAGATGAATCGTGATTATCTTCAAGCATCATGATATCCAGGCACATTATCGCCATTGAAGCATTGTTATCGATATAACCTGCATTGCTGTCATCTCGATGGTGGTAAATCGCCAGACTGAAATCGACAAAGCTGTCTTTGGTGGTCACTTTTTTCGATTGTTTGATTTTGTAGGCAATATTGCTGAGGTAATCGGTCAGTGACAGTTGTTTGACTCTTAATGACATAATTTCACTGGCCCAAACGGTTACGCCTTCGTATAACCATAAATGTTGGTCTGGGTTGGCTTTTTGAAAATCAAACGGGTCGATGAGGTCGCTGTGCAGATTGAGTGGCACCGCAATGTGAAAAAACTCGTGAGCGACCCATTCGTTCAAAATGCCCAGTATCTTGTCGTTCTCTGGCAAGATATAACCCGAACTGGTTCTGTGCTCTAAAGCGCCTATGCCTCTTAGTCCATTGGCTTTGCGGGTTTTGCTGTCTAGAAACTCCATCAATATGACGTATCGCTTCACTGGTGCGTAAGTTAAAAATTCGGGGGCGGCTCTGAGTGAAGGCTCGATAATACGCTGCACTTGTGCGGCGCTGATCTTTTTATTGGATGAAAATACGTAAATTTCAACCGCTATGCCGCCCACGTTTATCGACGCTTTATCTAGATTGCCCATCATAATAGGGGAGTCGGCTAGGTGCCCAAACGAGTCGGCCTGTAACAGACCGTTTTCGTCACTCATCATTGCGGATCCTAATTGCCAGTAGGCTGGACGATTGACTTTTACGCTCACCGCCTGACTTTGGGTGCCTTCAAAATAACCCAACACCGCAAAGGTGTTAAAAAACACATGGTCTTCATCTATATCAGACCCTGCCATAAAGGCTACGGATACCCCTTGAGGGTTGGCGAACGATTCGCTGATCTCATATTCAATATGATGGAGCTTGTCTATATCGTCGATTTTCCACTGATTGGTGGCGATTTTGTTACTGTTCAGTTGCGTGCCTTCACGGTTAAATGCGTTGAACGATAACACCAAACGGCCAAAATCTAGTTTGTCATAAACGCCGGGTACAGTGCTGGCGAAGTGGTAAATGGCATTGTCTGCCATTAATTGGCCAGGGGTGACGGTCACCTTAAACTTGCCATTGCCAGCGGCGTCTTTTATTGAAACCTCATAATGAATGATTGCGGACAATAACTGTTGGCCTTTTTGTGTCTGTTTAGACGAACTACAGGCGACACAAAAAAGCAGAATCAAAACTACGTGGATCAAAGGTTTCATGTTTAGTCTCTTTCTATGGTGGGAAGTGCTGCTTTAATGACTTCAAGAAATGCTGGCAACGTTTCAATCCAGTGGTTGTGCAGCGTTTGTTGGCACCCTGATACATCGGCATTGGTCAGTTGTTCAATCAACTGCTGATGTTCGTCAACCGACGGACTGAGATTGGGGTTGGCGTTAAAAAACAAAAAGTCGTAGCGGGCGGCCAACAGGCGCATTTGCTGGTAAACATCAAAGGCTTTTTGATTGCGGTGATGGCTGACCAGTGTTAAGTGAAAATCACTGTCAAGGTTAATGGTTTGTTCAATGTCGTTGTTGGGTTTTGATAACGCTTCATTTAGCTGACGAAGTTTAGTCAGGGTCGTTGGCTCTACCGGGTCCATGTTCGACATCAAAAATTGTTCGAGGTTGCCAATCAATCGATAGAACTGCTCAGCTTCATCAATGGTTAAATCACAAACCACCAAAGATTTTCCCATTGGGCGAATAAAACCTTGTTGCTCTAGCAGCTTTAAAGCGTCACGAATGGGCGTACGACTGATGTCGAGCAAAGCACAAATATCGCGTTCGACCATCTTGGTGCCCGCAGGTAATTTGGCATTGATGATCAATCGGCGAATTTGCGAGGCTGCCTCTTCACCGAGTGTCAGTTTTTTTATTGGGGCCATATCAGCCATGGATTTTAACGGCATAGGTTTTACTCTACTTTGGTTTACTGCGCATTGGTGAATGAGATAGGTGATTGAGATGGGTGAATCAACTTTGGTCTATGGTATACCATAGACCAAGACGCTGTCAATTGGGAAAACATGACCACTCGCCGTGGGGGTTTGGTATAAAGGTGTGGGCACGTTAATATAACCGCAAATTTGGACATTAAGAAAAAGGAAAGAAGTTTTATGAAAATCAAATTGTTTATGGTTGCGTTAATGATGCAGCTGTTTGGTATTAATGGTGCCTATTCTAATGAGCTGGCTCAAGAACAGACAAAAGCGCAAGACAATGTCATCGGCCAAAAAATCGCATTGCCATCAAAGGTGCTGGGTGAAGCGCGAGATATTCAGATTTACCTGCCACCCAGTTATCAATCGGGTGATAAGTCTTATCCTGTGCTCTATATACTCGATGGTCAGCGGCTGTTTTTACATGGCGTGAGCATCGCGCAAACCTTTACTTCGCAGTTTCAGGTGAGTCCTGATTTTATTGTGGTGGGCATCAACAATAGTTACCCGCATCGCTTTGGCCATTTTACCGACACCAAGTTCTTGGACTTTATTGAGAAAGAATTGGTCATCCACATCGACAAAACCTACCGTACCACCGATGAACGGCTGATTTTTGGCTGGGAATATGCCGGGGCATTTGCCATTGAGTCGATGATCACCCGCCCGCATTTGTTTGATGGCCATATTGCTGCCAGCCCTTATCCGCTAAACGTGGCAGGCTCGGGAATATCCCGGGTGCAATTGTTGGCTGAAAAACTTAAGCGTACGGGTAATGACAAACTCGACTCTTTTTTATATTTTGCCGTTAGCAATAACGAACAGGGCGTAATTGAAGGCACGGGTGAGTTGAACGAATTGCTGAAAAAACAAATGCCGAAAAAACTCAATTGGCAGTACCGGATAATAGAGGGCGAAGAACACCGTTCAACGCCGTATGCCACACTTTATCATGGGCTGAAAAACTACTATAAGTACTATCCTGAGCTGGCGCTTAACACCCTGACAGCTTATGAAGAAGCCGGTGGTATGGATTATGTTTACCACTACAACAAAACCCGCGCCAAACAATATGGCTACCCGGCTGAACTGCAACCCTGGAGCATGTTTTCAATGGTTAGGGGCGCGATTCGGGCGGACGATTTTGTCCAATTCGAGTTTTTCATGGATACCTTTGCCAAAGAAAACTTTATTACCCGGTTGCAATTCAGACGGACATTCCAGATCACTGACTTTTATGTCACCAACAACAAACCCGAAGCCGCATTAGCACTGTATAAACAGTTACTCGATAAAAATGTTGAATCTGCGCGTTTGCATCACGCCATGGGTGAGGTGTATTTGGCCATGAAAGACACCACAAAAGCGCTTGGTGTTTATCAAAAAGCTGTGGCACTGGCCAAGGCACAAAAGGATCGTCAGTTGGACAAATATCAAAATGACTTGGACAAAGTGCTCAAGCCTTAATCGTTCGCTAGACTGTGAATTGAGTTGTCATCAGTGGTCATCACGGCGATAATTGGCGGTAATAGACATTTGTAGGTAGTTCAATAATGGCAACTTTTACCCAGTTAAACCCAGATCAAATACAGCAGTTGGCGCAAGAGTATGAATTGAGCATGACCGAATATGAGCCGCTGGTGGGCGGCAACGGTAACTCAAGTTATATCCTCAAAACTGAATCGGCCACTTATGTGTTGACGGTGTGTGATGACAAAGAATTTGACGAAGTGTCTATCATCGCCCAACTCCTCAAGCTGCTTGAAGCGCACCATATTCCCTGTACGCGTTTAATCTCGCCGCTAGACCACGTACTTTTGACTACATTCGAAGGTAAAGCCGTGATGCTCAAAGGGTATATTGAAGGGCAGGTGATTGAGCAGTTAAACGAACAACAATTAAAACAGGTGGGTGAACAGGCGGCAACGTTAAATCAAATCCCTCCGCCTGATTATATCCCAACAGAACACCCCTACGGTCGAACCCTATTCCCCCTAGCCATTGGTTTGAACATCGACAATAAGTACGAAACTTGGCTGGCAAAAGAACTGGCATTTCTAAACCAAAATGTCTCACTCGACTTGCCCAGAGGCTTGATTCATGGCGATTTGTTTTACGACAATTTTTTGTTTGGTCACGACAAAGCGCAAGACCAATTCATAGCCTTACTCGACTTTGAAGAAGCTTGCCACTATTACCTAGTGTTTGAACTGGGCATGGCCATCGTTGGGACTTGTGTTAGCGGTGATGAAGAAATGGTTGAGGGTGAAAAGATCGACTTTGCCAAGGCGCGTGCACTGGTCGGGGGATATCAAAAAGTCAGGCCATTGGCTCAACTCGAAAAAGCCAGCTTGCAAATGTTTGTTCGCTACGCGGCCACGGCGACATCTTATTGGCGTTTTAACCAATATAATGTGGCGAACCCTTCTGACGAATTGGCCGGGCATCATTGGGGAATGGTTAAGTTGGCTCAGAATGTGACTGATATTCCTTCTACTGAGTTTTTAAAGCGGGTGTTTTAATAAACCCGCTGGCATCTTTATAAATGCCACGCTTGAACAATCACCGTTTGATAAAGTTACCCTCGTCATTTGAGGCATTCGCCATGCAATACATCAGCTTCAGATGGCTTGAATAGGCGTAGTTATTGTTGGAAAATTCTGATCAACCACCCAATAGTGTTGCCGATACCACCGGGTTTGCGACTCAGGCTAGTTTTAGTACCTTCTTTGG
>JABSOG010001019.1 GCA_013216025.1 Algicola sp.
ATACCCTTGCCCGAGAACGAATTCTTTAATCCTTTTACGTGTACATCTACCTTATAACGGCCATCATCGAGTTTAGTCACCGTAGCCTCTTCAATCGACAAATCATACACAATGATTGCTTTCATCAACTCATCGATTTGACCGTGTATCGCCTTTGGCGTGGCCCCATAAAACAGATTGAGCAAATCCAGTGACGTTGGCGGCTTTGCTGGATAAGCGTATTGACTCAACAAACTAGCCATCATCTCATTCATCTTCTGCTCGCCCAGCAAATGATTCAGCTGGTACATCACATTATTGCCCTTACTATACAAAATATGATTTTGATTGCCCTTTGCCAAATATAGCGGCATTTCTTCGTCGTTTTCCATCGTCCTGCCGCGCAGGTAACGACGAGCTTCGAACTGCACTAAATCACGCACCTGCGCTTTGCCCAGATGCTTGTTCATGATTTGCATCTCTGAATATTTCGCCAGCGTCTCTACCATCACCAAATTGCCCTGAATCATCGCCGGATCCAATTGATAACCCCACCACTGGTGCGCCACCTCGTGGGTTATACGCCGATAAAGCTGGTCGACGGCATAATTGCTGTCTAAATCAGCCAAGATACCCGCATGATTGGTCATCAGAATATGACCGGGAGAAGCAAAACCGGTCGCCCTGTTCTCCCGGCTCGCGGGCACTTCAGTGATACGTAAATGATTGAATGGATACTTTGAGAAGTTAGCCGAAAAATAAGCCAGCGCATCTTTGGCCGCCCTAAGCATGTGGTCGACGTTTTGGCCATGGGTTTTGTGGTAATACAGCTCGATACTGACATCACCCTGTTGTACTTTTTTCACCTCATAACGGCCAGATTGAAGGCTGATCATATTACGAATGGGCTTTTCGCTTTTGTAATGAAAGTACTGACGATTGTTTTCTTGCCACTGTTTAACCAAATTGCCCTGGGATATCGCCGTTTGGTCGATAGCGGTCGAAATCGTCGCGTCAAAATCAATCCAATCATACTCCGAGCTGAAATCACCACCCGTACGGCTGATGGCCTGCACTTGAGTTTCACGAACTCCCTTTGGCGGCAACTGGTAGTCTTCTCTGTCTGAGGGGTTGCCTATCTCCATCCCTGCCCGATAACCATACCGTGGGGCAAGTGTATTGAGCACCAAATAAGCCCCGTTTTGAATCATGTTGTTTCTAAACGAAGTCGGCTCAAACCCCGACTGTTGCATCTTATACGTCACATCCATGGTCACACTTTGCCCGGGCGACAACGGCTGCGCCAAATCAAACCAATACGTTTTAAAGCGCTCGTTATAGTCGGTAGACTTGGCCGATTTAACACTCACATCAACCTTAACATCACCCCAACTCGGCGAAACCATCAAACGCTCAATCAACTGTTCGGTTCTGTTGGTAAGTACATACTCAGCTTTAATCGAGTATCCTCGTTGGGCTGGATAAAACTCGGCATCCAGTTTTAGGGCGGTCACTTGCGGCGTAGGCAGGTTCTCATATTGCTTGTAGGCTTTTTCGTAATCAGCCCTTCTTAGCAACGATTCGTCACGAGTCAGATAATCATTGACCACATTAGTTTGATAAAAAATCTTGCCAGCACTTGCCAACAACACCACAGTACACGCCAACATCGCGATTTTAGCAGCAGTTGCGTTAGGCGCATTTTTGATTTGTTTAAAGCGACGCCTCAAACCAAACTCAGCCCCTCTTGGCCAAATCAGATAACAGATCACACCAAACAGGGCGCACAGCGAACCCCAATACAACATATACCAAGTAAAACCATCATTGCTGTCGGCATATCCATTCATCGCGGTGTAATTTAGCACCGGCATAGTGGCAAAATGAAACATCGGATGATTCAACCCTAAGGCACCCGACACCACGCCGCTGGTACTGAGCATTACCGCAGCCGTTAATGCCATGCCCATGTATTTGTTTTTACTCATACTTTGCATAAACAGCGCCAACACCGCGACACACACCAAAGGCAAACCGGTATACACGAATACCGACAAATACAGCGCAGGTTCTAAATTGCCATAACCTTTCGCCAGCTGAAAAAGCATCGACATCACAATGCTCGCCAAAATCATCATAAATGGCACCGTCAACAACGCCAAAAGCTTGGTCGAAAACAATACTGGATTGGTCACTGGCATACTGTCGATAAAAGCGTTGATGTTAACGTTACGGTCGCGCCAGAAGATCTCCGCACTGTAATAAATAATGAAAATCATGCCAAATCGCGGCAAAGTGTCGAATTGAAACGCCGACAACAAAACAGTGGTGGTAGGCAAGTCTTGCGGGCCAAAGCCAATATTGGCGATAGCATTAACTAACTCCATCAAAATCAACGCACTCCAAATCGCAATCATCGCGATGAAAGGTTTACTGGCCACCACCAACTCAAGCTCCAACTTAAGCGACGACCACCAAGCAGCCCTATTCGCCACCCCGCCAGAAACCTGTGATACCACTTTGTATTGATACTTTGTATCCGAAACCTTCACTTCTCTACCCTTAGATTTCTTTTGCTTAGGCATTTTCAGCACAAACGAATAATGCAAAACCGCCAACACCAACAACCCCAAAGCGACAATGATCAACCGATTGAGCAAAAATGGGCCTTCAAGCGCCAGCAATTGCTGATTTTGCTCCAGCGCCGTCCAATAGTCGGTTTGCTGCAAAAATGTGGTAATGGCAAAAGGGTCAAAAGTGGCCGCCAAAGCAAATGCATCGGTCGATGGCGGTGTGTTATTAACAAACATCGGCGAGCCACCTGCCGCCGCAATCACCATATAAACGATGTAAATAGACACCGCGCCAAGATAGGTGGCGATCATGTTTCGAGTGAGCGCTGCAACAGTAAAAATAATGGCACCACTAAACAACATGCTCGGCA
>JABSOG010001020.1 GCA_013216025.1 Algicola sp.
GATGGGTTATATTATTGGCCTAAATATGCTGTTTGGTTTGATTGGTGGCTGGTTGTTCTACAAAAAAGGGCTCGAAGCGGCTATTTTGGCTCATATGATGGCGCATGTGGTGATGTTGATGGCTTCTTAAACCAATGACATTAACTAACTGTGGTCTAGTTTTGGGCAGGGAAAATAAGCAGTAGCAAGGCATTAATCGCAGTCATTAGTTACTCTAATGACAAGGTTAATAACGCCGCTAATGCTTATTTTAACCAGCAAAATGACAGTGCAGATTGAGTAATATCTGCCGAAGCCTGTTTGACGTCGTTTGACATGCTGTTGATTACTCTTTTGGGCAGAATAGTGCTTAAAGGCGGTTTTAAATAGCTCAGTTGATTCAATAATACTGATATCACTAGACGTTGAGATGATTTGTTTTTCGATGGCTAGTGAAATAATGTTGCACTGCATCGCGTATTTTAGGGCTTTGTCAGGTAACTGATGTAAACCCATCAATTTGACCTGATTTTGTCACAGGTCACGAATAGCAATCGATTGAAAAAGGGAATTTTGCGAGAGACTAATTTGTCATGTTTTTGCACTTTTGGTTGATATTTGTTCAAATAATGTTAGAATTATGTCGCTTAAATACTGGCACCGGAAGTGTGACCAGTGAATATCGTATTTTTCTAGCCTATCTTAGAGAATTTAAAGGAAGCTGTTATGTCATTAGTTAATTTTAACGGTGCTCAAGACCGTATCGAAGTTTGCCATTCTTATTGTAACCATTGCCGCGTGACCACCGCGTGGAAAATCAAAAAAAATGTACTGTCTAAGCGTTTTACCCAAATTAATGGCGTTGCCAATACCGCTGAACAACAGCTGAGTTGCGCCAAATGTTACAATCCACTGGATTTGTCGGGTAAAGAAATCGAACAACTCAATACCACGATTGCCCAATCCAAATCGATTCAGGGCACTGCCATTCATCAAGAATTAAACCACCGCATTGAACAACGCCAACAGGCTTTTAATCTCGCTAACAGAGGTAATTGGTTGACGGGGTGATCTCTACTGGTGGATAAAGTAAAAAGGACAGGGGCACGGCCATGAGCCGGTCCCCTGTTTAATTGGGGATGAACCAACAATGCCTGTGATTCATGGTTGTCATCATATCAGCATAAAACGCGCCAAACTGTGATGATGTTCACACAATCTGCTATCTACTCATCAACCTTCATGGCTTCAAACGCGCGACTGGGACGACATTTTAGTATAAAGACAAATTTATACACTTTTTGACAATTACGTTAAGGAAAGTGACAGGCTTGTCCTTAATAATGCAGTCAATTCAAACTGCATGATTAAGGACGAGTCAAAATGTTAAACAAAATTACCCAACAGATCAGAACACAATCCCGCACCGTGGCTACCGTTGGCGCACTGTCTTTGCTGCTTAGTGCTTGTGGCAGTTCTAATACACCGTCATCAACAACATCGACACCCCAGCCACAACCGACAACGCAACCAGCACCTGTGGTTTTGCCCACAACCGGGGTATGGTATGCCCCGGCTTATGGTTTGGTGATGGATGTTGCCCAAAATAATCATACTTGGTATCAGGTATCCGGCGATTATTGTCAAAAGTTTAATATGAACATCATGACCCAATACAATCATGCCGATTTGCTGGCGAGTATGGTCGTCAGTGATGATCAACAATCTGTGGTCTCGACCATTGCCGGGCAAAAGATACCGGGCGTGACCATGGACAAACAGGCGGCTTTGCCTGAGGCTTGTGCAGACAACCTGATTGCACGCAGTGGGGAAGCGGGTTACGCCTTTGACCCTCAACGAGATTTTGAGATTTTTTGGCAAACGTTCGAGTTACACTATGCCTTCTTCGATTTAGAAAACGTAGACTGGGCGGCGGCTTATCAACTGGCCAATGCGCAAATTAATCAAGACACAACCCAGCAGCAATTATTTGGCATTTTAAGTGAGATGATAACCCCGTTAAAAGACTTTCATGTGGTTTTGATTAACCCCCAATTAGAAATGGGCTTTGGGGTATCGCGTAAAGCCGATGTTGAGCAAATGGCTTTGACCGAGTTTGTCACAATCAATGGTTTAGAACTGCCCCTTAATGAAGCCCAAAGTGACATTGCCGACGAGTATTTTGAGTTGCAAATGGATGCGCAACTCAACGCCATTCTCAGCCATATTGGCGACAATGAAGCGGTGAATTTTAACGCCAGTAATACCATCGGTTGGTTTAAAACTGCGGATGATTTGGGATACGTGTATATGCCAACTATGGACTTGGTTGAGATTGGTGACGAAGCAACTAGAGCCGACAACATGGCCGCCTTACATGCGACTCTGAACCAAATTATGACCGATTTTGATGGTTTGCATGGGTTAATTCTAGACGTAAGAACTAACGGTGGCGGCGACGATTTTGTCAGTCAGGCGATTGTTAGTTATCTAATAGACCAAGATTTGGCGGCTTACAGTAAACAGACTCGTTTGGGCGACGAACGCACTGAGGTGCAGCCCGTGGTTATCTCGCCCAACGAAGGCACCGTCTTTACCGGCCCGATTGCGGTGTTGACCAGTGCGACAACTTCAAGCGCTGGCGAAATTTTCTCGATAGCGATGCGGGCCAGACCAAACACCGTTTTGGTCGGCGAGACAACGGGTGGCGGTTTATCCGATATGCTGCCAAAAACCTTACCACACGGCTTATTCTTCACTTTATCTAATGAAATTTATATCAGCCATGATGGCCAAGAGTTTGAAGGCTCGGGAGTACCAGTGGATATACAAAGTGCATTTTTCACCCTAGAGCAGCGTGAAACTGGCCTTGACCTAGGGTTGGACAAAGCCATCGAGTGGGTGTTGAGTCATTAATTGGGTTTTGGGGGCGGGCAGTAATTA
>JABSOG010001021.1 GCA_013216025.1 Algicola sp.
AACAAGGGTGTTGACGAAAAATCCTATCAAGTCTTCAAGTGATTTTTGACCACGGTTGGCAATCGGACTGCCGACCAACAAATCGTCCTGTTGGGTGTAACGCCACAGTAAAATGTTGAAACCGGCCAATAGTGTCATAAACAAAGTGGCGCCGTTGGCAATGCTCAAACTATTCAGTTGTTGTTTCAGCCCATCGGGTAGCACAAAATTTATGGCTGCGCCCTGATGATCTTGCACGGGTGCGCGGACATAGTCAGTGGCCAACTCCAATAATTGTGGTGCACCTTTGAGCTGTTTTTCCCAGTAATTAAGATGAGTCTCAAAACCGCCCTGTTGTTTAAGCTGATGCTGCCAACTGGCGTAGTCGGCGTACTGTAGGTCAAGAGTTGGTAATTTAAGCGGAGGTACTTTATTCAAATAACCGCTATACAACACTTTGAGCTCTTGAAACAACACCCGAATTGACCAGCCATCAGAGACAATATGATGGATGTTAAACGCCAGAATGTGTTTCACTTCGCTGAGTTTAAGCAAGGTTATTTTGAGCAATTGTCCTGATGCCAAATCAAACAGGTGTTGTGCATGTGCGACAACCAATGCGTCAACTTCGCTTTCATCATTAATCTCAATCAACGGCATTTCAATGATGAATTGTTGGTTAACGGCTTGACGAGGTTTGCCTTGCTCGGCAAAAAAACGGGTTCTGAGGCTTTGATGACGTTTAATCACATCATTAAAACACTGCTGTATAATCGCCGCATCCAGCTTGCCGTCAAAATGGATGGTACCGGCATTGTTATAGCTGTAGTCGAGCCCTTGTTCAAACTGGTCGGCAAACCACAAATTTTCTTGCTGTGACGATAAAGGATAACTGTTGGCTGAGTGTGTAGCCGGTTTTACTGGCGACAATTTAGTCGCACCCGGTTTTAATGATTGAAAAAATGTCAATAATTCGGCTTTGTTATCGCGGATGGCCCCGGCCAACTGGGTTGGCAATTTGTAATCGTCATCGGGAAAATAACACAGCAGTCGCTCACCATCAACTGCCAAGCGGACATTTTGTTGTTTCAATACGGCCAATAATTGAGAAATTTTCATTGATAGATTTTGCCCTGTCTTTGGTTACTGTTTTCCTACTGGTACTTATGCTGAAGACGAGTTGATATCGACAACATCATGGTGTCCAACGAGGTTTTTGGGTAAACACCCAGCCGGAATTTTATCCGGTTTAATTATTTGCCTGGTTAATTTGCCCGAAAAACACAAAACCAGCGGGTTAATCTATCAAGCTGTTTGTAGATACGGACCATAATAACCATAATATTCAACCAGTTATAAAAATCCACCGAGATAATAGCATACATGCGAATAACAAAACACTACGTTACTTGGCCGCCGAGACAGCATTAGAGTATTTACACTACCCCTCATTTTGTAATAGTTAATCATAAAATGCGGATTTTCCACAGGACAAAAGCTATGACTTAAAGGTCAAAATAGTAAAATAGGGCCATCCATTTTCTTCAAGCCAGTCGCTCCTGGGCATCCATGCCCCCGCGACATTAGTCCATCCCTTGACGTCAAAAAAAAACGCCACACTGAGTGTGGCGTTTTTGCTTTTTAAGCTTTCGCTTGGTTAAACCCTATTAGAAGAAGCGGCCTGTAAATTCGCTGCTATTCAACATTTCGTCAATCAACTCGGTGACATCTGTGCCAGCATCAATGTTGCTGCGCCATGTGCTCAACTCATCATCTGTTGGTGCACGGTCAAGCAACAGGTTGAACAACAAGACGATTTGACCACGGTCATTATTGTTACCGGTGTTTTCACCTGATTCACTGAAACCAACCATCATCGCGCCACGACTCAAATCATTGGCGTCATCAAGTCGGCTCACCCAGTAGGCACGACCGCCGTCATCCGGGGCACGACCCAATACATTCTGGTAAACCAAGTCAACAAACTCACCATTGGTCAGGGTACCGTAACGATTACTAAACTCATCACTGTTAGCGAAGTACTCAGCCATCGTAAACAATGACCAGCCAGTATTGAAGGTATCAATCCAGAACTGTAATCCGCTGTGATCAGGCTGTCTTAAGAAGAACGCAAAATACAAACGGCTGACCGGCTGCCTTTGCTGTGTCACTCGGTTATCTTCGAGTAACTTCTTAATCCATAGGGCACGGCTGCCCAATTCAGCCAATGATTTTTCTTCAGCCTGTTGCTCTACGCTTGACCAACTTTCACCAACCAAATCACGCAATATTTGTTTAACAAACTTGCTGTCATCGTCAACGATGTTGTTGTCTTTTTTCGCCACATCGGTGCCGCCGGTAAACTCAACGCCATCTGGAATACCATCGCCATCAGTGTCGGCATCGGCATCGCTGATGTCAGCCATCATGGTTTGACGGAAGCCATCGCTGGCCAGCAACGCATTGAACACGCCGGTTGAATTACCTTCTTCACCCGTCAACAACGATTGATATTGTTCACTTTCTGCTGCTGTTGGCCGTTCACCTGTCATGATCAAACTCAACGAACTGACGCGCTCGGCTCCATCTGACCGGCTAATAAACTCGCCAGATTCAATAAAGTCCAACATCAAATCGGTGCGATCATTAACCAGTGAATCTAATTGGTCAACGTAGAATGCCAAACCGTCAGCGTCAGCATCACGACCCAGTACGTTTTTGTAAATCAGTCTGACAAACTCTTCATTGCTCAAATCTCCGTATATTGCCAAGAATTCATCTGATTTAACAAATTTATCAACCAAGTCGAGTTTCAACGCACCAGTATTAAGCATCTGACGGAAAAAGCGCAGACCGTCAGCATCGGCAGGTCGACCCAAGGTCGCTAGATAAACCCGGCCAATGAAGCCCAGAGTTTCAAAGATCTCTTCGTTGAGCAAGTTA
>JABSOG010001022.1 GCA_013216025.1 Algicola sp.
TCCGTTCCTCCTGCCTCTATCGAAGCCACCTCACTCTGACCCCCTTGCGGAGCCTCCGTTTCTCCAGCCCCTATCGAAGCCCCACCTTCCTCGAATTCAACCCACAAAAAAGCCCCGCATTGCGGGGCTTATTACGACCATGGAAGGTCGGTATCCTTACAATGCAGGAGCAATTGTCAGGGTTAGTTTAAATCAACGAGTTGATTTTATTCGTAAGACCAGTTCAAAGTCAAACCAGATACAGCTGAGTAGCCGTAGATACCGATGTGCCATGTGCCTTGGGTTGAAGAGTTGAAAGTACAAGACTCTTCGTTACCGTTTTTGTACGGACGACAATCGTAGCTTGAAGTTGTCGGTTCTGAACCTTTCTTCACGTACAAGTCTGCATCACCTGAACCGCCAGTGATAGTCAGGTCTACACTGCTCATTCCGGCTGGAACGTCCATTGTGTAGTTAACCCAAGCGCGACGTGCAATGCTGATGCTAGGTACTGAGCCGCTTGCGCCGCCACCTGATGCATTTGATGTGTGGTCAGCTACCAGTGAAGTACCTGAGTAAGCTGAGTAACCACGAACCATTACATAGTAAGTACCGGCTTGTGCAGAAGCGAAATCACAAGCTTCGACGTTGCCGTTTTTGTATGGACGACAGTCATAGCTGCTGGTAGTAGGCGCTGAACCGAACTTAACGTACATGTCTGCATCACCTGAACCACCGCTCATGTTGAATGAAGCAGTTGCTACGTCAGAAGGCGTAGTGTAAGTGTAGTGAGTTTCGCTGCCAGTTGCGCCAGAGATAGAAATCGCAACACCTTTAGTCAAGTCGCTGCCGCCAGTTGGTGGAGTAGTCGTTCCACACTGAGTAGTGTTAACACCTACAGCTGCGAATGCTGCGCCAACGTCTGCTTTACTCAAACCTTTGTCGCCTGCGGCTCTACATACACCGTCTGCACCAGCGTCAAATGTGCTGTTAGCAGTCCAATAAGCTTGGTTAGCCAAAGCCATTACAGAGAATGCTGATTCAGTGCTCCAACCGCTGGTAGTAGCCAACAAGTAGAAAGCTTTGTTGAATACACCTGAGCTTAAGTGAACGTCCATTGAGCTTGTGTAGTCGTCAGCGTGACCAATTGAACGACCGTCTTTTGTCGGATCATCCATGTAACGAAGTGCGCCGTTACCTTTAAAGATTTGCTCACCAACCATCCAATCGTTTGTGCCGTTCATGTAATACTCGGCAGCTTCACCAGCCATATCAGAGAAGGCTTCGTTCATGCCGCCAGACATTACGCTGTAAACAAGACCAGAGTTTTGCTCAGTGAAACCGTGGCTAACTTCGTGTGAAGAAACGTCAAGGCTAACCAGTGGATAGAAAGTTGTAGCACCATCACCGAAAGTCATTGCTGAGCCATCCCAGAATGCATTTTCGTAGTTGTTGTTGTAGTGAACTTTCATGGTCAACTGGAAAGTCAACGGGTCAGTACCAACATAAGCGTTATACATGTTGAAGATAACGTTACCGAAGTAATGTGCATCGTTCAAAGGAGAAAATGCGCCGTTGATAGATTTATGCGTGTTGTTAGTACCAGAGAAAGAAAAAGCGGCAGTATTTGTAGAACCGTGGTTCATATCAACTGTTTTAACGTTGGTGCTGTTCATTACTGAGTTTGAACCGCTGGTAGTCACGTTCATTGCGCTAAAATCAGTACCGTAGTTGTATTGACCAGTTTTAGTGTTTCCGCCTGGACCTGTAGCTGCTGCATGAGTCAGTACATCGCGACGGTTAAGTACTTCACCACGAGCTGAGCTGATGACGTTTTCAACACGCTTTGGCTCGCCGCTGGCATCAGAGAAATAAGAGACTACATAGGCACGAACATATTCACCGTTTAACGGGTAGATATATTCATTGGCCATTATGTTGCGAACGTCATCACGGCTCAGACCGTCACGGTCATTTTCAAGGGCGATTTTAACCGCTTGAGCTTTATTGATGCGTGAGAAACGCAATGCCATATTGTTTGTTAAACCGCTAACATATTGACCGTTAACGTTGCTGATCACACCCATTGCTGATTTGTGTGCGTTGAAAGTTCCGCCAAATACTTCGACACCGTGTACTGTTTGTACATATTTGGTAACTGTAAGGCCTGTTTCTGGAATGTCAATTGCGTTGACTTCTTTAGCACCTTCAACTGTGCCAACTAAACCCAATACTTGATTGATGTTGTTGGTTTGAGAAGCAACTTTAGCACTAACGTCCGTGATAGTAGCGGCTGAAGCTGAGAAGGTTAAGGCACATGCGACTGCAGCGCATATTTTAGTTAGATTTTGAACTTTCATGGTTCTCTCTTATATTATAGTTAAATTTTCGGGCGTTTATTGACTCTATTAAGTGAGACTTGTAACAAACATATCCTTCCCGGACTGTAATGAAGCCTGTTTAAAAGGCGGTTCATATTTTTGATGAGGCCAATTTATAACATTTAGATAACAATTGATACTTTTTATTGTCATAGAATGACTACAAATGTGGATTTATATCTGCGTACCTTGCATTTTTAAGTCGTAAATCAAACCTATGACCTTAATATTAATCAAATAAAAACAAAGAGTTACGATAGTTACTCAAACAGAAACCGCTACTTAAAATCAGATGGAATAAAAACAAAAATAAATGCAAAAAAATGCATAAAGCATCTTGTTTACGAAATGTTACAGGTAATTTTTGGTTAACATTTGAACTGGGAGGGGTGTAATAACATGTTTAATTCATGCGAAGGCTTCGTTAAGGGCTGGAGGAATTGGGGTGGAGCTTCGTTAGCGGCTGGTGGTACGGAGGCTAAGCAAGGGGGTCAAAGCATTTGATTTTGTCGAACAAAAAAGATTTTTGTTCGACATAATCAAAAGCATTGACCCCAGC
>JABSOG010001023.1 GCA_013216025.1 Algicola sp.
CGAGTCTGGCAGACCGCTACGGGCCTTTGCTGACAACAACGGCGTTTGGCGTTATCAGGTTGCGCTAAACGAGGTTTCGCCACTCTATATAGAAGCCTTGTTAAACTACGAAGATCGCTGGTTTTGGTCACACCCGGGCATCAACCCAATCGCGCTATTACGGGCCGCTTATTTGAATATCAGCAATGGCCGCATTGTCTCAGGCGGCTCGACCATTTCGATGCAGGTCGCCCGATTGCTCCATCCTCACTCGCGCACCATGGGGGGCAAGCTCAAGCAGATACTTAGAACCCTTCAGCTTGAATGGCACCTAAGCAAAGAGCAGATACTCACACTTTACCTCAACATCGCGCCATTTGGCGGTACGCTCGAAGGCGTTCAGGCCGCCAGTTTTACCTACCTCAATAAACCGTCCATCGAATTGACTCATGCAGAAGCGGCGTTGTTGACTGTTTTGCCTCAAGCACCGACACGCTATAGGCCCGACCTTCATCCAAAAGCGGCGCAAAAGGCCAGAGATAAGGTGTTAGATCGGCTGGTCGATTTGGATATTTGGTCGTTTGATGCGGTTGAAGACGCCAAAATGGAACAGGTTTATGCGGCTCAAACAATCCAGCTGCAACTGGCACCGTTGCTGTCACTGCGATTGTTAGGGTCGAAACAGGGCCTAGTTCAAGGAATAGTCCAAACCACTATCGATGGCCAATTGCAGCTGTCGCTTGAAGATCACCTGCGCAGTTATATTCAACGGATGCCCAGCCGCACTTCGGCGGCGATTTTGGTGGTCGACAACCAAACCGGGGCCGTCAAAGCCTATTTGGGCTCGGCAGATTTTGCCGACAACAGCCGCTTTGGTCATGTTGATATGGTTAGGGCAACCCGTTCGCCGGGATCGACTCTCAAACCGTTTTTGTATGCGCTGGCACTAGACGAAGGATTGATTCATTCGCACTCTTTATTGGCCGATGTGCCTCGTTCGTGGGGGCAGTATCGGCCATCAAATTTCAGCCAAGGTTTTTCGGGCCCAGTGTCGGCAAGTGAGGCATTGCAGCGCTCGTTAAACGTGCCGTTCATTGACTTGCTTGAGCGTTATGGTGCCGAAAAGTTTGTCGCCAAACTCGACGCCGGAGGGCTAAAACTCAAAGTGCCGGGCAAAAAAGCCAACCTTGCGGTGATCCTCGGCGGGGCAGGGACCTCGCTCGAAAAACTGGTGACAGGTTACAGCGCACTGGCCCGGGGCGGCAAAAGTATCCAGTTAAAATACCTTGCCAGCGAGTTGGCACAACCGGTTGGCGAGCGTCATTTTATTAGCGAGCAAAGCGCGTGGGTTAGCTGGAAAACCCTGTCAGAAATATCCCGTCCGGGTAGTTTGAGCACCTACGCATCGCTAAAAAGCCAACAAGCCTTGGCGTGGAAAACCGGCACTAGCTTTGGTTTTAGAGATACCTGGGCGATAGGCGTGAGCCAAAAATACACCATCGGCGTGTGGATTGGCCGTCCAGACGGCACGCCAATTCCTGGTCACAGCGGCAGACAGACCGCAGGCCCGCTGTTATTTGCGGTATTTGACCATATTGTGCGTGAGGTAATGGCTATTGAACAACCGGGCAATATCGCACAAGTGGATATCTGTTGGCCGTTGGGCACACTGCTGGCAGCGGTGGAATATTGTCACGTTAAGCACCAAGCTTGGATCATTAATGACACCATTCCCGCAACATGGCATGGGGCGGAGGCCGATAATTGGCAGTCAAATCCGTTACCTTATTGGGTTAATGTGAAAACCGGTTTACAGGTCAAAGCCGGGTGCACCGTTGCTAACAAACAACAAAAATTTGCGGCTTTGTGGCCTAAGGTTTTGGCGCCTTGGCTGGCGCGGCAGTATCAAAAACACAATCAATTACCTGGCTTTGACCCTGCTTGTAAAAAAGCCCTTGCTACAGCAGATAACTCCTTGAAAATCACAGGGATAGCCCCCCAGAGCATCTATCGTACGGCCAGTAATTCAAGCCAACTGCCGAGTATTTCGTTGCAAGCTATCGGCGGTAGTGGGCAGCGTCATTGGTATATCAATGGCGAGCTAAAATACTCGGCCAACCACCAACAAGTGATCCCTCATCCGTTGAGTGTACCCGGCGAACAGCAGCTGGTTGTGATTGATGATGCGGGTAATGTTGACAAGGTAACGATTTTTGTTCAGACCGAGTAAGCGTTTCCGATAGTTAAACTTAATGCTAGTACCTGTCATAGTGTCTCCATTTCACCCATCAAACGTACCCGCATAAACAGTAACAAGTGTACCTGTAAAAATAGTCACAAAAGTTGATTGAGTTAATCTAATTTGTTACCTATCTTTAAATTTCACCAAATGTTAGACAAAATTGGAAAGTTTCCAAAACCCAAATTATCACTAAATTCAAGAGGAAATGGTATGCCTGTTCAGGTCACTTACCCTGGGGTTTATATAGAAGAGATTCCCAGCGGTAGTCATACAATCGTCGGCGCACCAACGGCAGTTACAGCCTTTGTCGGTAGAGCGCCAAAAGGTCCAGTGGACCAAGCACACACAGTGACAAGTTTCGGTGATTTCGAAAAGTTTTTCGGCGCACTGGATTTTGATTACCCACTCACTTACGCCATCAAAGATTTTTTTCTCAGTGGTGGCAGTGAAGCAATCATTATTCGTCGATTTGTCCTGAAAACGCCAGCTGCAAAATCGGCAACACAGCCGGCAGCACAATCGACGCCACAGCCAGCATCACAACCTGCAGCACAGCCAGCAGCACAGCCAGCAGCACAAGCGGTCGATGCGCCAGCGAATAAATCTAAAAAAGGGGGAAAGGGTAGATGAGTGATAATTCAACAGCAACTTCGTCCGGGAACTTCGGAGGCGTCAACTTGGTTGCAGCCAACCCG
>JABSOG010001024.1 GCA_013216025.1 Algicola sp.
CTTAACCCACCGCCACCGACAATGACGGCACAGGTGATAACGCAGATGCTTTTCCTACAGACCCCACTGAAACCACCGACAGCGACAATGACGGCATTGGCGACAACAGCGATCCACTGCCTAATGATCCTACGCCAGCATCACCCGACCAGTGCAGCGCATCAAACACTTGTGTCAATCTTGCCCTGACTGGCACTGTGACACAAAGCTCAACCTATGGTGACAGAACCGCAGACCGGGCGATAGATGGCAATACCAGTGGCAAAAGCAACGACAACTCTTACGCCCAGACCATCAATAAAACCCAAGACTGGCTTGAAATCGACTTGGGGGCACCAGCATATATCAACGAAATAGATTTATTCACCCGCTATGATTGGGGACACTGGATGTTAAGAAAATTCTACGTAATGATCTCTGACCAGCCATTTACCAGTGATGACCCAGATGTCGCCAAGAACGAAGCCAGCTGGTATACCTATCACTCAGGTCAGGCAGAACGTTACGATGGTGAAAAGATTGATGTCGGTGGCCAATATGGTCGTTATGTTCGCATTCAATTAACCGAAAATTACTATTTACAGCTGGCAGAAGTGCAAGTTTTTGGCACCGCTTTGACTAACCTAGCCTTGAATGGTGAGGCAGAACAAAGCTCAACCTATGGTGACAGAACGGCCCAAAGAGCAATAGATGGCAATAACAGCGGTAAAAGCAACGACAACAGCTATGCCCAGACCATAACAAAAAACCAAGACTGGTTAGAAATCGACTTGGGATCAACGGCAAAAATCAACGAAATTGACCTGTATACGCGTTATGACTGGGGCGACTGGATGCTGAGAAATTTCTACGTAATGATCTCTGACCAGCCCTTTAGCAGTAATGACCCAGAAGTCGCCAAAAACGAAGGCTCTTGGTATTATTATCACAATGGTCAGGCAGAGCGTTACGATGGTGAAAAAATAGCAGTGGGTAATCAAGTAGGCCGTTACATTCGCATTCAACTAACCGAAAACTACTACCTACAATTGGCCGAAGTTGAGGTTTATGGATTTAGATAACTTGTAGGAGCGAGCTCCAGCTCGCGATTTTGGTCGAAGACCAAATATGCCAAGACCTACACGAACATTGTTAAAATGGCTACGCCAATTTATCGCGAGCTGGAGCTCGCTCCTACCAAAAGGGTCATGTAGGTTTAATTGATAATCTAACCTCGACCTTCACACCACCAAGCTGAGAATGGCTGGCGACAATCGTGCCATTATGTGCAGCAACAATGTTGCTGCAAATGGCCAACCCCAACCCTGCCCCGCCGGTTATGCGACTACGAGACGACTCAGCCCGAAACAACGGCTCAAATAACTGCGCCAAATCCTCATCGCTAACCCCCGGCGCAGTATCCTCAAAAACCACCACTACTTCACCGTTTGTACTAAAAGCACTAATGCTCAACTTGCCCTCTTCATGGGTGTATCGGCTGGCGTTGGTCATAAAATTACTGAACAATTGTGATAAACGTTCACAATCGGCGGTGATGATATAGGGTTTACTCAGGCGGATATCGGTCTCAATGGTCAGTTTTTTTTCGGTGAAATCATCGACAAACGAGCCAACAATATCATCAAGTTGCTCGACCAAACACAACGGTTTTTTATCATAAGTCAGCGCCCCGGCATCAGATTTACTCAATTCATGAAAATCCCCCAACAGGCGATTCAAACCATCAATGCGTTTTTCAATCCGCGCAAAAGCCTCGGGGGTGGGCTGACGAACGCCATCAATAAATGCGCTGACATGTGATTTAATCACCGCCAATGGGGTTCGTATTTCATGAGAAATATCCGCCAAAAAGCGCTTGCGACTGTCACGGCTGGTTTCAAGCTCTTGGGCCATATCATTAAAATCATCAGATAAATCGCCCAACTCATCTCCTGAAGATTTGGCAATACGGGTTTGATAGTCACCATGTTTTATTTGACGGGTTCCAACAATCAAACGACGCACAGGTTTTAGTAGTAAGTAACTGCTCACCAATGCAATGAGCAAAGATACCAGCAACATGATAAACCCAACCATGGGAAATATCCGCTCTTGCTCTTGTGCCAGCCGTTGTTTGGCAAAACGGGTGATGTGAGAAAAATCAAACCCCAGATAACCCACCGTTTCACCATCAACAACCAATGCCTTGATGTTGGTTAAGTGGGTGTGTCTTTTGTATCGTCCATAAACCTGATTTTTGTTATTGTCTAACAACAGCGGTGGCGGAAATTGTGGATCGGCACGCAAGGCCGCCAGTTTGGGTCTAGGCCCTGACTTAGGCTTCCGACCTCGGGGTTTCCCACTTGGCAGTGGTGGCATTAAACCCAAAAGGTTACCATCCTCAGCGCGGTATTCATCGCCCAACTGCATAATGGCATTGTGATTATTGCGCAACTTCTCCCAACTACCTTCAAGTCGGTAAAAGCGCGTGTGTAATTCGGCCAGATAAACAAATTGCGGATGTTGCAACAGGTTCCGCTCTGTACCTAGCCCTTCAATCAAGCTGTCTTTAATCACCGTTAAGGTGCCAACAATGGCGATGGTTGCGGTCAGCATGATGATCCCAACATTTTTAACAAACAGACTGTTCAGACGCATGGTTTTAATTTCGCTATCGTTTGGTATCATTGTATATTAAACCGTTGCACAAATAAGGGTTAACGTGAGTCAGATATTAGTGGTAGAAGACGAACAAGATTTAAGTGAACTGGTCGTAGAATATCTCCAAGCAGCCGATTACCAAACCCATTTAATCGAGTCGGGCCATGGTGTGGTTGAGTGGGTACGATTGAATAACCCGGCACTAATCGTATTAGATTTGATGTTGCCGGGCAAAGATGGATTAACCCTCTGCCAAGAAATACGCGAATTCTC
>JABSOG010001025.1 GCA_013216025.1 Algicola sp.
TTTACGTGATTCTTGTGCCGTGGGATCGAATTGTTGGTCGACCAAAAAGTGTCTGCGGTTGGGGTTAAGCGCCAATTCGTTGCGGCCCTCTACCGCCGCTTCGTATTGGCCAAATAGGCGGTCGTCTAGTCGCCTTACCTTGCCTAACATCACCCCCAATTTGTTGCTCAGCTTGGCGTTGCTCCAAACGCCCAGCACCGCCACTACGGTGACAAATCCAAAGAGTAGCGGCGATAGCCAGTATAAATAGCCGAAACCCGCCACCACCAACAAGCTGTTGTACACAACTACTGGCAATTCTCGGGTGGCATTGGCCACCATGTTGACATCGCGGTTGAGTACGTTGTAAATCAGTGGTGCGCCAATTTGTTCTTGGCGTTCTATCGGAGTGTTTAATAACTGATTTACCAGCATTTTTCTCATCCGATAAACCATGGCATAGCCTATTTTGACCATCATGGCCTGTGAGCAAATGCTGCTGATCATCAGTGCAATCAACAAAGCGGCATAGATTGCCAAGCTGCTGTTTGGGTTGGTTATCCCGCCATCAAGCGCACTGTTAATACCTGCAATAATGGCTATGCCTGCTGCTGCACTAACGGCACTGGCGAGCATCGCCAAAATCATGCCCGACTTGGCTTCGCCTAGTAATTGTTTGGTTATTTTCATGATTCAGTTACAACCTCATACAAGTTTTCTATCAGTTGTTCTGCCAACGCTGGCTGGTCCAAAATTCCATAGTGATCGGCATTGATATACCAGCTTTGTATCGGCTGCGTTGAACAAAGCTGCCACACGTCACTCGGCGATGGATTGGCGTTGCCTCGCCATACCCATAGCGGAATATCGATGATCGGCGTGTCGGTTTTATAGAGGTTTTGCTTGATTTTCCAGCGCATTAAAAAGCTTTGTGCAAGTGCACGGTTTGACGCTTCATCACCAATCAGCGGTTTGATGGCCGGATGACTTAATAACTGCGCCATGGCTTGGCGATAATTACCGCTGATGTTACTTTGCAGAATTTGGTCGAGTTGCTCGGGTGGTACGGTTATCGATTCGCCTTCAAGGTAAACTTTAAAGTCGTTGATGAGCTGTTTGGCATCATCGGTTTCACGTAGTTGTTGAGTTAAGTCAAAATCTAAAACGGCCACTGCAGTGATATCAAAACCCAGCGCCAGCATTCGTTTGGCCAGCATCACCATCATTTTTGCGCCGAGACTCCAACCCGCCAGCAGCAGTGTTTTTTGCTTCAATGGCAACAGTTGTTTGACATAATCGTCAACAAGAATGTTCATCTGTTGAGGGCCGTTAGACAACCATAAATCGGCATTCGGGGTGATGCCAAAAACATCCAAATGACCAGATAGGTTGGCAATTAGCTGTTTGTGATAGTTAAAATGGCCCGCCAGTGAGTGCATTAACACCATGGTGTGTTTGCTGTCTGCCTTGGCCAGAGATATCAACCTTTGGGGCAAGGTATTTACTTGTTCATTCAGATAATTGGCCAGTTTGGCTACGGTTGTGTGATGAAACAACAAATCGTTGGGTAACTGACTGTAAGGTTGATCGAGAAGTTGCTGACGGATTTTGGCGATCACTTTTATCGCTGCCAATGAGTGGCCGCCCAGTTCAAAAAAGTCGTCGGTTATGCCGATTTTGCTGTGTTGTAGTACGTTTTGCCAAATACAAATCAGCTGGGCTTGTAATACATTGGTGGCTGGTACAAACGGTTGCTGGTTTTGTTGTCGTGCCCAGTCTAGCAAGCGTTTTCTGTCGATTTTGCCATTGGCGTTAAGCGGTAAATCGTGGCGCTGGTAGATGTTCGATGGACACATGTATTGGGGTAGTCGTTCGGCCAAATAGTTTGACAATTGTTTTTCGTCAACCGTTTGTTCTTTTACGGCACCTTTTATGACACCCTTTATGATAACGACAAAAGCCAACAGTTTGGCCGTTTCGCCTTGGCCTTCGAGCTGTAAATTTGCCTGACTGACTTGTGGATGGTTGGCCAGTACGGTTTGAATTTCTTTAAGGTCTAAGCGAAAGCCTCTGATCTTGATTTGGCTGTCACTGCGGCCAATGATCTCAATGCTTACATCGGCATGACGTACTGCCAAATCACCTGTTTTGTACATTTTACCTTCACCAAATGGGTTATCTAAATAAACCTCGGTACTGCGTTTTTCATCGTTTAAATAACCCCGGGTGACGTTTGAACCTGCGACATATAGTTCGCCACATTGTCCGTTGGCTATTGCTTGTTGATTAGCGTCTAGCAGGTAAATTTGATTGTCACCAATCGCCGTTGTCAGCCGCGTATTGCCAGCTGCTAAGTCAATCTCACTAAACATCACACCCACCGTTGTTTCGGTTGGGCCGTAGTGATTGTAAATTCGGCATTTGGGTGCCATGGCTTTCAGCTGCTGCATCAGCGTGTTTGCTATTGGCTCGCCGCCGAGTATCAACACCTGACTGGGTAGAATCGAAAGATCATTAGAGTAAAGCAGCGCCTCAAGATGAGAAGGCACTATCTTTAAGCAGTCCAGTTTCAAGCAATCTAGTGGCGATGTTTGGCTGAGCAGATGAAGGCAACTACCTGTCAACCAAGCAGGAAACAACATGGTATTGCCCAAGTCAGCGACCAGTGTTGAAATCAAACCATAATGGCCGTGCTGGGGTAACGCCAATTGTGTCGTTACAGACTGGCTGTAATGAATCAGTTGCCGATGCTCTGCCTGCACGCCTTTGGGCTGACCGGATGAGCCAGAAGTGTAAAGCACATACGCCAATTGTTGCAGACTGATGTCTACCGGTGCAAAACTCACCTGGTTTTGCTGTAACTGCGCAACCGTGAGCCGGGTATGGGTGTTTAGTGTAGACAGTTCGCTGACCAAAATCGCTGGGTTGGCG
>JABSOG010001026.1 GCA_013216025.1 Algicola sp.
TGACAGTCAGCTGATTAAGCGGCACATTACGCTCAACCGCCAGCCCAATCGCCTCGGCGGCAGTCCAGCCTGGCTCATCGTCACTTTTAGGAAAAGCGGTAATATCGGCATGAATGCCAAGGGCCAACAATTCACAAGCGTGATCAAACAACGGCTTGTTGCGGTTGATATGAGTGGGATTAAACACTCTGGCTGGAATTTCTGTTTCTTTAATTGCGCGTTCAATCAAATCTAGCTTTCGGTCGCCATCACCCAGATGAAAATGCACCACGCCAGCTTTGCCGGTCATTAATCCTGCCACATGGGTTTCGCTGGCCAAACGAATAACTTCATCAAACGAAGGTTGGCTCGAACGGTGATCACTAATGGCAAACTCACCGACGCCAATCACCGGCTCAAGATAGACAATATCTGACTTTGCGCTGCCGGTCAGTGTGGTTAACGGTAAGTGATACCCGCCAGTCCAACAATACGCCGACATGCCTTCTTCACGTAGACCATAAACACGGGCCAAAACACTACCTGTGCTTCGAGTCAAATCATCAGTGCCAAGTAAGCCAACCACAGTGGTGACACCCGCGTTGGTAAACTGGCTAATGGGCACAGGGGGCACCTGGGTAGCAAAACCTGCTTCGCCACCGCCGCCGGTAATGTGGGCATGAGAGTCTATATAACCGGGCAACAGTTTTTGCCCGGCCAAATCGATGACCTCAGCATTAAGACTGTCGTCTAGAGTGATGGGTGAATCATTGATCGCCAATATCTTGCCACCACCGATTAACAGTGATTTAACCCCTTGGTATTCGGGTGCATAAAGACTAGCGTTGTTGATAATGGTAAGTTGTGAAGCTGAGGACATTCCAAATCAGAGACAAGTTGAACAATAGCCGCGTATTTTAACCCAAGTAGGGCGGGCAAAGATACGCTTAATGCTATCATTTGTGTGAATTTATGAGATTTAACGCCTCAGTTTCAGGCCGATACAACCTTGCACCACTGCGGTACCCGTTACATTAAGTCACCAGCACACTTATTATCCTTTTTTGCATTTCTATCCATGTTGTTGTCAGTTACTCGATTAAAGTGATTTTCCATGGTCTGCACCCAATGGCCTTCTTTTTCCATCCACACTTGAGAATGAAATTCATTATCGCCTTTGAATAATAGTTTAACCCGAAACTGGGCTGGAAACACCGGCGAGTTCATCGCTCGTACGTGCAAGGTAATCACATCATCAGTGCGCTCGATTTGTTGTTGCATGATAATCGCCCCGGTGGACATCACAATATTAAAAAACAATTTATTGGATGTTGCATCAATAGCAAAATAACCATCTGCCCCACCCTTTTGCTTTTCGCCCCAGAAAAACGCCATATCGATATTCAAGTAAGTGCGATTTTCATCCCAGCTGAAAGTAGAGACCTCTTTAAACTGGTTGCCTTCCCCCTGTCCGTGGCCAACCCAGTCACCGGCTAAAAAGGCCAATGTCGGATCGGGTTTTTTATCTTTTGGTTGTTCATCAGCCAAAACAGTTATGGTGGTTAGAAATAAAAGTAAGGTCATCAAGATGGTAGTAAAGGTTTTCATTTGTTCTGTCCGGTTAGTCGTTCAAGTACGACAACAATGACGGAATTGGCTTTGTGTCAACAGTCATATTCTGCCGAACCGTGCCAATGCCCGGATGAATCGGACGGTAAAACCACTAAAGTGACGTAAACTAAGGACAAGTGAAATCAGCAAGAAGTAATCATGTCACATCAAACCCGCATTAACATCGCCGTTGTCTTTCTCGTTGGCCTAGGAATGCCCGGTTACTACAAAATAAAATATATACTGCTCGACATGCTCAAACCTGAGGATGTATTTAACTGGGGCATTTTGATTGATTTGGGTGCCGCTTTTGGTTTGGCCATAGCCGTGATGTTGGCTTATCAAAGTATTCAAAAACTGATCTCGCGCTTTTTTCCCGGCCAATCCATAGTGCGGCGCTTGGTACTGGGGCTTTTGCTCAACTCATTTGTTGCTGCGCTGGCGGGTTTTTCCTTCGTTCAATTCTATTTTACTTATTTGTTTCCTTACGATTCTCCACCTGATTTTCTGTTTGATATCATTATTTTGTCAATACTCATCCCTATACTGGTCGGTGGCTTGAACGAGTCGCTGTATTATCACGAGCGCTGGAGTGATGCCGACAAACGTAATCTTGAACTGGAGAAAGAGAAGATTCGTTCACGTTTTGAATTACTCAAAAGCCAAATCAACCCGCACTTTCTGTTTAACAGCTTTAATACCCTGTCGGAATTGATTGAAGAAGACCCATCCGTTGCCGGGCAGTTTTTGACTCGGCTGTCTGGAGTTTACCGTTTCATTCTGGAACACCGAGAAAAAGACTTGGTCACCTTGTCGCAAGAGCTGAAAGTGTTTGATGCCTATTTGTTTATGCTACGCATTCGTTTTGGTGATTGTATTGAACTGAACAAGCAAATTGATGGCGATATCAACACCATCAAGGTGGTGCCGATGACGCTGCAAATGCTGCTCGAAAATGCGCTTAAACACAATCACGCCCAAAAACACCAAAAGTTGCAGATAACCCTCAGCACCACAGCCCAAAACGAGCTGGCGTTCAGCAACAGCCTCGCGCCCAAAACCAGCGCTTATTCCACAGGGTTTGGTTTGAACAGCATCAAAGAACGTTACGCGCTCACCATAGGCCAGGGCATTCAAATAATAAAAAGCGAAGAGTCGTTCACAGTTAAAATCCCGCTGATAGACAAACCTGCACTGATGGAGGCAGCCCCAGCATGAATGTCGTTATTGTAGAAGATGAAGAAATTGCCGCCCGCCGTTTGACTCGACTGTTAAAGCAAGTAGAGCCAGATATCAATATCATCACGGAACTGCCTTGT
>JABSOG010001027.1 GCA_013216025.1 Algicola sp.
ATGAGCTGTTACGTTATTTGGCCGCTGTTACCCCCTCTAAAATTCTGATAAGCTCCCGGCTCATTCCACAAGTGCTGTTAAATCAAGCCCGTCAGACCATTCCCGGGGTATTACGCGAACGTTTGGCTGGTCTTCGCCCGCCGGATGCCGAAGCATTAATTCGTGCCTGCGGCATCACTGGCTGTTCAGAAAAAATTCAAAATTATTTGCACCAACATTGTGACTGCCACCCTCTGGTGATTGGTGCATTGGCCGGTTTGGTCAACGATTATCTGCCCAATAGAGGCCATTTTGATGATTGGCAAAACGCCTCAAGCGGCGGTGGCAACCTGAATTTGGCTGAACTCGATTTGGTGCAAAAACGCAATCATATTTTAACCGCCGCGATGGCAGCACTTGATGATCACAGTAAACAGTTACTGTCTACCCTGGCGCTTTTATCTGAGGCCATTGATTTTGATACCTTGAGTGCTTTTAATCCTTATTTGCCGCCTGCTTCGGCACAAATCGAAAAACCACAAAGTGATACTTTACGACAGCTACAAACCATAATTAGCAACCTCGAAAAGCGTGGTTTATTGCAATATGACCATCAAAGTAAAAGTTACGATTTACACCCGGTAGTACGGGGTATTGCTGCCGGTGCGTTACAACAGGCAGATAAAGAACGCTTTGGCACGCTGGTTGTCGACCATTTTGCTAGCCAATCTCATAACCCCTATGAAGAGGCCAAAACCCTTGACGATGTCAGCCATGGTTTGCATATTGTCCGCACTTTTATTCAAATGGGCCAGCTTGAAAAGGCATTTGAAGCTTTTAATGGGGACCTACACCATGCCCTCATGTTCAATTTAAATGCCCATGTAGAAACTCTGGCGATCCTGCGAGCATTTTGCCCCAATGGCTGGCACAAACCAGCGAATATAGAGGGCAATGAAAACAAGGTCGACTTGTTTAATATAGTGGCCTGCGAGTTAGACAACATAGGAGAACCAGCAAGTGCTATGAACGTATTTAACGCAGCTATTGCATTTGCGACAAAAAATGAACAATGGTCGGTGGTCAGCCGCTTACTTTGTAATTTATCTCTTTGCCTTGTTTGTCTAAATAGACTGGCAAGCCAAAGCCATTGTCTGTTGCTTGCACTAGAATTACGTACAGTAGTGGAAGGTCAATCACAGTTATTTTCTTCAAGATTCTATATTTTTGACCAGCTGAGTCTCACAGGTCAATGGCAACAAGCTGAAACTATCTGGCCGCTTTTTTATCCTTTATGTGCTCAACAATCTCGTAGTGCGTACCGTTTAGGCGGGGCAGAACATGACTATGCCTACTTTCTTTTCTATCAGAACAAGTTGACCAACACCTATTTATCCCAAACCGAGCAACTCGCCAATGAAGGTAGGGACAGAGGGATTATCAAAGACGTCCATCACCTTCGCGGCCACTGGAATTTAAAACAAGAACAGTACGAATTGGCCATTGATAGCCTGACAGAAGCCGTGCGTATGGCCCATGAAGTGGGCGAATCAGCAGCCGGAGCAGAAGCCAAACTGGCCTTGGCCCGTTTTCATCTTGATTTTTTGCCTCAGCCGAAGCAAGAAGCTCAGCGGCTGGCTGAGGCCAAAGATGCCGATCATTTGAGTCTGGCTGAGTTATGGTTGGCCATTGGCGATAGTGATCAGGCCATAAAAGAGGCTTTGGCGGCGTATAAATGGGCTTGGGCCGATGGTGAGCCTTATGTGAGGCGTTGGGAGTTAAATCAAGCCAAAGCTTTGTTGCAAAAATTGGCCACGCCAGAGCCTGATTTGCCAGATTACGACCCAACAACGGCAGAAAAATTTCCCTGGCAGGATGCGCTGGAGGCGGCTATTGAGAAATTGCGTGAGGAAAAAGAGGCGGCTGGTTAACAAATCCGGCACCGACTAAACAGGGTAACAACTTGGTAGGAGCGGCAGAAGTGAAGCGTCGGCAACTGGTGCGCCAGCCCGGTGCTCCTGCGTTGCCCTAATAAGATACATCCATGTATCGATCCTCGCCGCGATTCTTGTTTTGATTGGCCTGTGGCCAATATCGCGCCGGGACGGCGCTCCTACCAGTGAAGTGCCAATTGCTACTCTGAATGACGCTATATGGTCAGAGCCACAGGTCTTGATTAGACAAATAATTAACAGGTTTTGGCGGGAGATTAATATCGCTGCCAATGATTATCCGGCTATAGTCGGCTTCGTTGATTAATCAACGACTTAACACTGCCGGGTTTTAACCAATAGCGTATGAACCTAGCAAATTGGATAGAGTAACAAATACTAGGAGAACAAATAATTATGTATGTAAAATTAACAGCGATATCTTCAGCCCTTTCATTGGCAGCTGTAATGACACTAGCGACTGCCGCAACGGCCAATGCCACACCATCACCTGCTGCTTTTGAAGGTGTGTCGGCGAAGCTGGTATTGCCGTTGGCAGATTTCCACTTCGATATAAACCGAATAGTAAGCCGAAAAGCAAAAAATGCCAACGCTCGTGTTGTTATCACTCAGGTTGTTCAGGACGCATGTGACCAGTGCCATAGACCAGAGACCCCGTAGATTAGGATTAATTAGCACTATTTTTAAACGCAAAGAACGAAAAAAGCCTTGCTGAATGGCAAGGCTTATCGTTTAGTTTTGGCGGTTCAATGCTTAACTAATTATCGTCCTGAATCTAAGGTGCTGGTGTAGACCACTTTTTAGTACCGCTGCTGGCAACAATAGCTAGGTAACCTTCATTGTGGAATATCATCGAAGCGCCTGAATTACCCCAAGTATGGCTCGCCCAAACGGGTATTGTTGGTGTATAAACCACCAAGTTACCATCTGTTTGGAATATCACATGAGTTGCACCCGAGTGGTGAGTGG
>JABSOG010001028.1 GCA_013216025.1 Algicola sp.
TTTATTGACAACAATGGGGTAAACAGGATACCGAACTCGGTCATTGATATTAGAAGAGGTATCAACAAAGTCGCAAAATGCCGATGAATGACCATCAACACAGGTACGATTATAAGAGTTTGGCCCTGGGTGATTAAAAATCCCACGCTCGTGATTGGTGTTGGGATAGGTGCCATTACTGTCTTCCGCCACAAAAACTCTAGGTGGTTTGATCAGGTTACCCAGGTTGTCATGGTGCGAAACCGTATCGCCTGTCGAGTCGGTATACTCAGAAGGATTGGCCAACCAGACTTCGCCTGAATCCCACGCATTAGTCCAATTGTTACCATGTGCTTGAGTTTTCATTTCAGTCGGCTTTAGATAATAACTACCGTTTGACTTATCTACACGCAAGCTGATTCTAACACCTTCCCAATCACCTTCATGGTCCCAGGTATTTAAAACAGGATTGGCAACATTATATGGATAATAAAGGTAGTAATGCAGATCGAAGCCGCCATCAACCGGTTGAGCAAAACCATAAGTCACAGCCCGGTTAAGACCATTGGTTTTAGAACGATAGTTTCTGCCATTATCGTTGTTATATACCAGTCTGAATTTTCCGGCATCACACTCTAGCCGTTGCAAATGAGCATATTCGCTAAATGATTGGTCAATGTCAATCGGCACAATTTGACTATCTTGCTCATCGGTAAAATGCCAAACTGGATTATAGGCTTTGAGAATATCTTCGGTTTTGGCCAACGTTCGAATCGAACTAATGAAGGCATCCGCTGAACTTATCGTGACGTTATCTATCAAGCTGTAGATGGTGCCTGGGCTGCCAACATGTCCAGGTTGGCTAATCATACTCTGATGCCATGCCCATGGCGTAACAACCTCAAAGAGTGAGATATCATTGTCGGCACCTGAGCCTGTGTCATCCCATACTTTATGTGAATTGGTCGCTACTGTTACATCTTCTCTGACACAACGAATCAAGTCGGTAGACGGCTGATTATTGTGGTTGTTGGTTGCAACATCCCCGAGGCAACGGTATCCGCTCGGTGGTAAAGGACGCCAAAAGGCAACATCTGCATTGGCACCGCTGCCTGCGTCAATCCATGTTCTGGTATAACCTGTTGGTTTGGCCAAAACCCCGGGGTCAAGCCCTTTAACGACAATGGTACTTGGTTTGGTATAGCCCGCAATAGCCACGTCCCCCAATGGATAATACCCTGGGGAAGCAATCGGTCGCCAAATACTGACATCGCCATCGGCACCAGAGCCGCTATCATTCCAAATCGAGTTGCTTTGGACAATATCAATCTCGATTAAAGGCGCTTGATTAGTAGCCATTGCACTTTGCATATGAAGCAAAGCGAACAACGAACCACAGATTAAACTGTTATTTTTCATAGTATTCTCTTATATTTTTTTTGTTTGATTTAGGTAGTAACTTAGTTTGTTAACGTTCTCGCTAAAAGAACGCTGAAAAGATTATCAGCTGTTATTACGCAGGGTTAGTGTTTTGGGCTGGAATAGAAAAACTTGGGTTGTGGTAGAAAAAAATGGGCTAAAGCGGCAGAATCTGGGCTGAATAATAAAGGCTACCCTAATTTTTCTACTTCATCGGTCTTATGGCTTTTGATTTGGTTGAGCGACTTTGGCAAAAATTGTCGGGTGAGACTTTTTCATTTCATAAAGATACTTTTTGCTCACTGGTATTTTTTCTTTACCTTGCAAAATAACCGCCCCAGTGGTTTTGTCAAAACCACTGATCTTGTTTGAATTCACCACCACCGAACGGCTAACCTGAGTGATCTCAGTTTTATCAAGATAGAGTAATAATTGACGCAGTGGAACACGATGCACTTCTTCTTTTAAGCAATTGTTCTGCTCAATAAACACCGAGCAGTAATTTTTTTCTACACTAATGTAAAAAATATCCGCCATCCTAGGCTTAATCACACTTTGGATCAGGTTTATCTCAGGATCTGAAACTATCCGCCTGACTTGTTCCATACTTTTTTGCAGTTGCGACACCAAGTTGCGCAGCCAATCCTCTGACGATGACTTGGGAAATTTCGCCGCCAAAATATAGTGCTCAGACAATGGCAAATATTGACTGATATGGCCGTCTTGTTCAACTAACAACTCATCCGTTGGGGTTGATTGGTCTGGTAAAACGTTAAAGTCATCATGGGAATTAAGCTGCACTGCCCCATCAAGGAATAACGCGCTTTTTTCAACAATAGCATCAGGTAAAAGTGTTTCATAAGCCGCCTTTGCCATATCCTCGTGTGACCGATATTGGCTGATGTTATTGGCAAAGTGCCTTAGTTGCGCCATACGCTGGCGTCCAATAGTCAACTCAACCTGAATTTGTACACGGGCTAACAGCTCGTCTTTAAAAAATGGTTTGCTTAAATAGTCATTGCCTCCGGCATCAAAGGCATCGACCAAGTCTTTAAGTTGCACCCGGGCGGTTAAAAAGATCACCGGTAACTCAAATACGCTGTAGTGCTCTCGAATTTTTTTGCAGGTTTGATAACCATCCAATCCCGGCATCATAACGTCGAGCAACACCAAGTTAGGTTTGCGCTTTATAATAACATCTAGCGCCTGTTGACCCGATGTTACTGTTTGCACAGCGCAGCGGCTGGTAGCCAAATGATTACACACTATCTCAAGATTTACCGGTTCATCATCCACCGCCAATATGTCAAATCCGGCGCAGGTATCATTAAGTGATATCCGCAAAGGTGCTATCGCTTTAGTGGTGCTAAGCACTTTGGGGATCAGCGGCTCGTCATTTTCGGCCTTACCGGTACCTAGTGGAAAAGTGAAAATAAAATCAAGAATAAACATAAGAAATACAAGAATGACAAATAAAAGTGAAATGGAAGTACAAA
>JABSOG010000102.1 GCA_013216025.1 Algicola sp.
CCAAGCTGTTGATATATAACGCAAAGGTAAGCTTACGATGGCAGGGTTACGAAGTTACGAGGCGAAAATGTGTTTATCGTTAGGTGACGTAGGGCTGCAAAAGGAACACCCATCGTTAAAATTTAACCATAGTGAGAAATGCAGTTATTTTCTTACGATGGCTTACCAAAGAGGTTACGAACGTGTTATGCAAGCGTTAGGGTACACATACTGTCCAGAAATTTCCGATTACAACAAATCGAGCAGGTATATATCTTTTTCGGGTGATTTGATTTGCACTATCCACAAGGCATCGTCAGAGTCTGGTGCCATAGCGATGTGCGTATTCTTAAAGCTTTTTGGCAATGCAGTCTGAGCTATTGCATCAGAGTCTAGGGGGGCTGGTAAATCAAAACGGGATTAATCTCGTTGTCTTTTAGGTAATCCAAACGGATACCCCTGCCATGTACCAGTTGCAACCTGTTCACTTGTCTGGTGACATACTGTTAAGTATCAGATGTAGTTAAATAAATTGCAAGTTATGAGGGGGTTAGACAGGTAACCGCGGCGTATAAACTTACTCCACGTTATCAGCCACATCCATCGGAATAACCGTCAACAACGCCCGCTGGCCAACCGCCACTTTGGCGTTTGGAAAGACAATCGCCTCGCCTTCAACATCAACCACATGCTTTTTACCGCCATCATCCGCCAGCACATAACCTACCGGGAAGTCGGTGAAATTCACAGTGTCATCAGCAAAATTCAGGCTGAAGTCTTCCGTCAGTCTGTCGACCATGCGATACACATCGAAAAAGTGGAAATCTTTGGCATCAAACGCTTTAGTCGGCAGTGGCTCATCGCTTATCAGCGCAGCAAAAGTTTGCTCTGTTGCGGCAAACTTGCTCATGTCGTTTTCGCCAAATGGACGTACCATGCCCAATTCAACCGTAAACGAGTCGGCACCAAAGCTGTGAGACGAGAAATAACTGAACGTAGTGGCTGGCTTGTTCATTAACAAAAAGGTGTTAACACCGCAGGCGAGCAGCAATTCAAACTGGTCTTTTTTCCATTTAGCCCCATGTATGCAAGGATAAATCGCGAACTTTTCGTTTTTTGAACCGCGAATGGCCGTATGTAAATCATAATGACAACGATAACGGCCAGTTTCTACCGAGGTAAAAAAGCGTGCAACGTAATGTTCTAGTTTCTTTGCTCTTATCCGCTCTTTATTGACAAGACCTGGCGCATGACTGTGGTTGCCACTAAACAGGCGATTTAGGTTTTCTTCTACAAAACGGTCACCAAAGTTAATGGATGCGGGGTTACCAAACAAAAATAATACCCGCTGCTTTAATTCCAATTCTCCAGCAATGATTTTTTTAATCAAACTGTCGCAAATTTCAATCGGAGCGGTTTCGTTACCATGCACAGCGCTTGACAGTACGATGTCTTTTCCTCCCGCGTCTTTATCAATAGCATTAGCGGGTTCAAAACAGATAACACCGGTATCCCATATCTGCACTTTGGTGCCATTGTCCAGGGTAAAATCAAAGGCATCGAGGTGCCATTCGTTGTCGCGTGTTAATTGCAGAAAGTCGCCGGTTTGCTGTAGAGGCTGTGTCATGGTGCTCGCTTTTTTTGACAGGTTTGGATGGGCGGGCAGTATAGCAGAAAAGAAAAAAGCATTCACCGCGTAGGCGAAGAGGAAAAAGAAGGCCGTCAAATGACGGCCTTCTTATCTACGGTTTGCTAGCCAGTTTATTTACATTAAAATGCCATCTTTTGGCACGCCACCTTGGGCATAACACTGGGCCAAAGTCAATTGTCGGTAGTAAATACCGCCATCATTACAACCATTATCTTTAGGGTCACATTCTGTTGGATGGCCATTGTTATAAGACTCAACATCGCCCAACACACAAGTGATCTTTGGTTCACAAGTCAAACCCAGACATCCGGCGAAGCTGGCAGGAATATAAAATATACCAATAGCTATACCAAGGGTCATTGCGATTTTCTTCATATTCAATGTCTTCATTAAAAATACTCCTGGTTAGATTTTTGCTGCCCAGTAATTTAAACTGTTTGAGCGCTTTATATACAATTTGTAAAAATTAATTAGATTATGGGTCATCTTTGTAAAAATTTAGGACTTTATTGACCGTTTCTATCGGATACAATCACAGAAACAGTCATAATTGGCCAATTACCAGAAAAGTTCACTCTCTGGCACACCACCTCGGTCACGACAGTCGGTCTCGTTGAGCTGTCGGTAATAAATACCCGGCTGTGAACAACCATTGTCCTTTGGGTCGCATTCTGTAGGATGACCATTATTGTACGAATCAGTATCGCCAAACACGCAAGTGATGATAGGACCACAAGTCGAACCTATACAGGTGGCGAAGCTAATTGGAACAAAAAATGTGGTTACTGCGATGCTAAGCGTGATCACGATTTTTTTGATATTAATAAAGGCCATTGCAATTACTCCTGAGATAGTTGATTCACAAAATGTCTTGCTTAAAAAACGCTTTCTTGAAACAGAGCGTATTTTATACACAAGTGGCCATTTAAACATATAAAATAACGGGTCTTTTTTTATAATTTAAGGACTTTATGGCCACATTTCACTATAATTCGCAACATTAACGCATTGATTAAGAGCTTAAATCGGTAAATATGATGATAATCAACAGAAATACCCGGTTGACCCAAAAGGCAACCACCGCTGAGTTCGATTTTCCACCGACGCTATTTTTCCGCCTGGCTTTACCCTTTATCCTTATATTCTGGACTCTATTTCTGCCAAAAGTCTCGGCCAATGATTTTGTCAATCCCGGCCCTATAGTCACCCAAATCAATCAATTTTCCGACCACAAGGTCGAGGATGTCCGCTCAACGGTGCAAGATAAAGCCGGTTTTTTGTGGCTGGGCACCATGAATGGTTTATTAAGATTCGATGGTTACAACATCAAAGGCTTTTATCATGACAGCAGCAACCCACAAGGACTGACCCACAACAACATAAAAAAGCTGTTGTTGGATGAAAATAATCTGATATGGGTGGTTACCGAAGCGGGATTAAGTCGTTTTAACCCAATGACGGAAGAATTTAAACATTTTATCCACAGCAAAGACGACTCAACCACCATAGACAGCAGCCAAATTAACAGTATTGCACTGGGAAACGACAACAAACTGTGGATTGGCACCAAAAACGGCATCAATCTGTTTGACCGTAACACCCACGTAAACCAACGCTTGAATAGCCAGTTTTTGGTCAATGACGGCTCAAAGCCAGAAAATATCTTCCGTATTTATCAAGATAAACAACAACGTATCTGGTATGCGTTGCGTAATCAGGGTCTGTCGATGTACGACCCAGCCAGTAAAACCACCAGCCACTATCTCGACCCGAATAAGTTCAACACCCGACTCGACGCTCATATCGTTGGCAGTATTTATCAAAGTCGCGATGGCACCGTTTGGATAGGTTCAACTCAAGGCGTCAGCCGCTATCAACCCAAAAGCAATGACTTTGTGCTTTACCCAATACCCATCAACGTGAGAAATCTGGGCAAACAAGCATCTGTCAAAAGCTTGTTTGAAGACGACGAAGGCCGTTTGTGGATTGGCGCATTTTACAATGGTTTAAGTGTTTTACTGCCGGGGGCCAAGGCGGTAGTAAACCTCAATCAATCGCTTGGCGGCACTGATACCATGAATGCCCTGTACGTTAACGACATTTATCAAGACAAAAGCAGCACCTTGTGGATTGGCAGTGGTTATGGCGGCTTGTACAAACTCAACGCCAATGCGCTGGTTTTTGAACACCAGTTTGTCAATCAGCAACGGGCACTTAAAATCAACACCCTTTATAGAGATAAAAAAGGAGAGGTGTGGTTAGGCAGCAGTAAAAACCTTTATCGTTACAACAGCAATACCGGACAATTTGCGCTTGAAAAAGCCGATGTTGGTTTTATCAATACTATCAGTAGTTACCAAGACAACAGGCTAATTTTATCGGTGGGCAACCAGAGTCTATTTCGTTATGACCCAAACAGCAAACAACTCACTCTCTTTGCCGTCGATACGCGCAATAACTCATTACTGCCCAGCAACTCTATTCGTTCTATGGCCACCGATACGGCCGGTCTGTTGTGGCTAGGCCTCACCAATACCGATGTCAAAAATGCAGGGTTGTTCAGTTTTGACCGTCAAACCAATCAACTGAGCCATCATCTAGACTCCTTTACTATCGAAGCAATTTTGCCGCTGGGGCAGCATATATTAATAGGTACCAAGCACAACGGTTTGCATTTATATGACGTAGTCAGTAAAAACGCCAGCCGCATTCAAGCCAAGGTCCGCAATGCCAACCGTATCTGGGCGCTTTTCCAAGATGCCAAAAGCCGCATCTGGGTCGGCACCAATGCCGCCGGATTGGCACTACTGGACTTAAGTAATCAAACTTTGTCGTTTCCCCTGCCCCCGGGTGAAATGCCCTCAAACACGGTTACCGCTATCACCGAAGATAAACAAGGGGCCTTGTGGCTGGGTACCAATCAGGGGATCATTAAGTTTTCACCCGACAATAACGAAGTACTTGCCTATGCCCAAACAGACGGGCTACGACTATCAACCATCAGCCCCAAGCTGGGGGTGGTTTTACCCAGCGGCCAAATAATGATGGCCAACCCAATGGAAACCGTTAAATTTTCGCCCGCTCGGCTCAACACATTGGCACAACAAGACCACCAGTCTTACCCATTATTGTTGTCAGACTTCAAATTGTTCAATACCCCAGTGGAACAGCAAAATCAAGACCCGCTGTCTCCACTAGTCAACACCATCAATCAGAGCCAGCGCCTGACCCTCTCTCATGAGCAATATTGGTTTTCGTTGTCGTTTTCTAGCAGCGATTACAAAAACCTCAACAACATACGTTACGCCTACAAACTCGAAGGCTTAAGCGACAAATGGCTCGAAACCGACAACAGCAATCGAATCGCCGTTTTTACCTCATTACCAGCCAAAGATTACCAGCTACAAGTCAAAACCAGCACCCCAAACGGTGGCTGGAGCGACACAGTGCGGACCCTCGATATCACCATTACCCCACCGTGGTGGCTAACTTGGCAAGCTTACTTGCTTTATGCCTTTGCCATATTCGGCAGCAGCGTCTCCTTCTACCGGGTTCGCACCCGTTCACTGGTCAGAAGAGCCAATGCGCTGGAACAAGGCGTTAAAGAACGCACCGCCACCATTAATACCTTGCTGGCACAAAAAGAGCGGATGTTTGCCAATATTTCTCACGAGTTCAAGACCCCGTTAACCTTAATCTTGAGCCCACTAGAATCCATCAACGACCAAACCTCCCGCTTGGATGTCTCCCGCAAGGTGTCGATGATGAAACGTAACGGCCAGCGTTTGCTGCGCATGGTTGAACAGTTGCTCGAACTGTCACGCCTCGAAACGCTCGATACCGGCGTGCGTCACAATTATTCGATTAAAGAGTCTTTAGAATTACTGCTGACCTCATTTCAGCCGCTTTTGGATGTCAAAAACCTCACCATGGATGCCACTGAGCTTGAAGATGCGATAGTGGCACTCAAAGCCGATGCATTGGAGATGATCCTCACCAACCTCATCTCTAATGCCATCAAATACACCAAAGACAATGGCAACATCACCATCAAGGTGCAAACCCTGAATGATGCCCAGAGAAGGAATGTGGTGTTATCGGTGATAGACACTGGCATCGGCATCAGCCCCGACAATATTGAACTGGTCTTTAAACGGTTCACCCGGGCCAACGAAGAGCACGACGAAAGCATCCCAGGGGCAGGTATCGGTCTGGCGCTGGTGAAAGAACTGGTCGAAAACGACAAAGGCACCATCAGCTTAACGAGTGAAATCGGCAAAGGCAGTACCTTCACCGTGACCTTCCCGGCCAGCACCACGCAAGATGAGACAGTACAGGTGATTGCGGGTTTGTCGAGCACTTCACAAAACGAAATCGATGCATTAATCCAAAATAAAGAACTGAATAACGCGCTGAATAAAGACCAATCGGCCGTGTTAAATGAAGCAATAGTCGACAACCCAGACAAACCCACCTTGTTGTTGATTGACGACAATGCCGACATGCTGACATTACTGACCGATACCCTAGAAAACCGCTATCAGTGCATTACCGCCAAAAACGGTGAACTTGGCCTTGAGCAGGCGCAGTCACAAATCCCTGATTTAATTATCTGTGACGTCATGATGCCGGGCATAAGCGGTTACGAGGTCGCCAAGCAGTTAAAAGTCAGCGAATTGACCTGTCACATCCCGGTGGTACTATTGACCGCCAAAGGCGATATGGACAGCCGAATGGAAGGCTGGAAACAAGACATAGACGACTACCTGCCTAAACCCTTCCACCCCAAAGAGCTGCATCTACGTATTCACAGCTTGTTGTCTATCAGGCACATATTGAAAAAGCGATTCAATAAAGAGGTGGCAGCAGCAGACGCCGCTCCAGCACAAGTTGCCCAACCTATTGAGGCAGTGATGAGCGACAAAGACCGTCAGTTCATCGAGCGCTTTAAAAAGGTTATAGTAGACAACTTTTTTGAACCAGAATTCAGCCGCGAACAGGCAGCCGGGTTTATGATGATCAGTGACCGCCAGTTACACCGCAAACTCAGTGCGTTGATAGAAGATACGTTCACAGAATACTTACGCAGTTACCGGTTAGAAAAAGCCGTAGAAATGCTGACCACAGGATTGCAGATAGGCCAGATAAGCGATCAGGTCGGATTTACGTCTATGGCTTATTTCAGCAAGTGTTTTAAGGCGCAGTTTAATAAAACGCCTAAGCAGTACCAAAAAGAGCTTACGCACTGACGTGCTGTCGCCTTCGGCTTTGAAATCAAAAGATCTCAACACGGAGGCACGGAGACACGGAGAAAGAAAGAGGAAAAATCAAAAGATAAAAGCGAAGGGCAAAAACAAAAGGCTGAAGGAATGGGGAAAATAGTTAAAATATTCAACCAACCCAAATTGCGAGTTAATCATCTGTTTTTATTCTTTCGCTTTTGTCTTTTCTCTTTCTTACCTCCGTGACTCCGTGGCTCCGTGTTGAATGCTCTTGACCTTCCCTGCGAAGCAGGGTGCGCAGCACAAATATCAGGGGTTTTTGATATAAACCGTGCGAAGTTGGTTAATCTCTTGCCAGATAGACTCAGCGCCATCGGATTGGGCCAGATAAAAAGGGTTAGACATCAGCAAATGAAAATGGCTGATATGATAAGGCACAGGTAACATTTTGATTTTGTCCTGCCACCCTTGACGTTTAATGATTTTAAGCCCCACCTTTTGTTCTACCACATAACCGTCAATCCGGTTCAGTGCCAGCATTTTAAATCCATTCGCACTGTCTAGCTTCATCGAACTAAGCACTCTTGCATCTTTTAGTTTGAAATAAACCACATAACCAAAAGGCGCACCAATACCAGAAGAAAGATTAGTAAATTGTTTACCGTCCCATTGGGTTTTGCGTTTAACCGGCACAAACACACGGTAGGTCGCTTGACGCATGGCCAGCGCGTCATTGAGTTGACCATCGGCCAACCTAGGAAAATGACCCCACTCGTCTCTGCCCATCGCCCAAACCATCGGAAAAATACCATCGGCCTTGCCACTGATCACATCCTTAATACAACGACTCCACGGACGGCGATAAAACAACGGATGAAAACCCGCATTTTTAACCGCCTGAGCCACCAACGCAACCATCGACCCCTTACGTTTTTTGGGCTTTGAATCCTTTTCTAGCGTAAACAGTGGAGAACCGTTGGTTTCATAGCAAATATGCAAGTCTTTACCTTGCGCCGACAGCGGCATAGAAGCCGCCAAGAACGTAGCAAAGAGCATCGCCAACATCTGACAAAAAACAATAATGGATTTGTGTAACCGTTGTAACACCGCATATCCCCGATTAACCTGCACTAGATTAAATATAACGCAAAAAACGATAAATTCACAAAAGTGGGCTGGGAATTGGAGAAGGACGTCACCAAAGGAAGATATGCCCTCACCCGGAGGATGGGTTAGGCGCAGCGAAGCAAGCCGTAACCCATCGCACTCAATGCCCAGCCAACGAAAAAAACCTGATTAAATCGATTGTTGTTTTGAACAATAATACCAATCGAAGGGATCCCGTAGCCAGTTGTGTTGTCGCCTGCGGGTTGGGCCCGATGGGTTACGGCTCGTTCCTCACCTAACTTCGGCTCGCAAGCTCGCCCCATCCTCCGGGTGAGATATAAATGCAGATTGTGCTCAACCTAACTTTCTATTCATTTATCGCCAGCAACTCTACATCAAAAATCAACATCGCACCCGCCGGAATTGACCCAGTAGAACGATTACCATAGGCCAAACTACTAGGAATAAAAAAGCGAGTCTTTTCACCAACAACCATCAACTGAAGCCCTTCGGTCCAGCCTTTAATCACCTGATTAAGTCTAAACGAGAGAGGTTCGCCTCTATCAACCGAGCTGTCAAATACAGTGCCGTCAGCCAAAGTACCATGGTAATGCACCTTTACTCTATCTTTGGCACTAGGATGCGCGCTGCCATTGCCACTATTGAGCACTTTATACTGAAGACCAGATTCCGTTGATTTTACCCCGTCTTTTTTACCATTTTCAGCCATAAAAACCGCACCGGCTTCAATATTTTTAGCGGCAGCCTTATTGTTGCTCATCGACGTCCAGACAAAATACCCTACTACCACAACAGCAATGACAATCAATACAGTTTTTGACACAATTTTTTCCTCAATTTCGACTTAAATCAATTTGCCGGGATTGTACACCGATGGAGCATCACCCGCAACGCCCCAACAACGCCACTCCCTGCCGATAACCAAGCCCGCCATTAGCATGAATCAAACCAATCTCTTCATCACCGTCAATCAACCGCTTTACCATATCAATAATACCGTTAAGTGCCGGGTTATTCCACGGTGCTCGGGCGAGGTTCATCCCTCCGGTGATGGTGATGCTGTGCTGTTTTAAAAATTCAGGAATATCTTCGAGCATATCGACCAAACCGCTGACCAGTAAAAACGCCATCGGCACTACCGGATAACAGGTATAGGTTTCTAATAACGCCTCGCCCTTGCGAAACCGTGCAGCAAAATCGATCCCGGCCTGTTTACAACAATCCAGATAAGCCGCTTTAAGGTGCTGGTAATCGGCTATTTGGTCGATGTGCTCCGGGCCGTCTCCTTCGAGCTTGCTCACACCCACCGCAGATACGTTGACCTGTTCGTTTTGGGGGATATTTAATTGCTCTGCCAACACTTCATTACATAACAATACCCGGCCTGAAAAATCGACTAGCGGATTGGCGCAGTCGACGCCGCGAAACAATTCTGTTAGAGGCTGATACCATCGTTCATCTGGCAGCATTGCGGGTGAAAAGTCATCACACAGTGCATTGCGGTAGCTGGTTTTGTGATTGTCGAATAGTGATTTGCTGATAGCCCTGAAAAGGTCCTCATCAATATCGTGATGGCGAATAAACTGTTTGGCTAAATCAGTATAAGCCTGAGTCAGTGGGTAATCGTCGGCATACACCGACATCAACCGTAAACGTTCATCGCGATGATAGCCGGTTTTTAAATCGTCATGACCGGTGATAATTACAGCTTTAGGTATGCTGGTACCTTGCTCAATCAAAGACTTGGCCCGGGCGAGCGCTTCAACTGGCGCACATCCGCTTTTGAAATGATCAGGCTGCGGCTCGGCATTCCAATCAGCACTGAGCGGTTCTATATAAAGGTGGTGAATATCGATGCCCAGCGCGATAATGGCTGCTTCTATGTCTAGGCTATGCTGCATACAGCCTGCGCCGTCTACTGTCTTTGTTGCGCTGATTATTACTGCTTTGTTCATTTTCTACCTTTATTTAAATTGCATTTAGGTCGGGCTACGCCCTGTTGGTCAAAAGCCTTAACACGGAGGCACGGAGACACGGAGGTTCACGGAGAAAAGAAAAAGCTAAAAGCCGAATAACAAGGTAGGTAATTGGAACGGAATTTATAATGTTTGTCTTTTACCATTTTTTTGTTCTGTTTTTCCTCTTTCTTTCTCCGTGGCTCCGTGCCTCCGTGTTGAGATCTTTTGACCTTGACCTTCTAATAATTTTGAATAGGAATACTAATGTAAATCTGGATCCCCTCATCGACGGCACTGGTGCATTTAACTGTGCCGTGCAGGCCCTGCGTTATTTGGTTATAAACCATATGCATGCCAAGGCCCAGGCAACCTTCATTACGTTTGGTGGTATAAAACGGTTCGAATATCCGACTGGCCAGTTTTGGCTCCATGCCCTTGCCATCATCCATATACCTTATTTGTAATTCTGCGCCATCTTTGGTGACATTAATAGAAATTTTACCATGCTTAGCTTCCGTAAATGCGTGCAGCACCGAGTTCATCACCAAAGTACTGACCACCCGCGATAGCGAGTTGGCGTAGGAGTTGATTTCAAAATGCTCATCACATAAAAGATCCACTGTAACGTGTTTGTTTTTTAAATCAGAGCTCAACGAATGCAATGTATCATCAAGTAATTGCTTGACCTTAAAAGTGCTTTTGACTTCGACCGATGGGTTGACCACCACATCTTTAAAATTGGCAATCAAATTGCTGGTTTTGGTCAAGTTGTTCATCAGCAAAGTCAGACTCTTGTTGATCACCGATCTAAAATGGGCAAATTTGTGGGCAGTTAAACGCCCCTGCTCTTTGGATTCAAACACCTGTTCGGCTTCAAATTCAAGGTTTGATGCGGTGGTCAGGCAAATCCCAATCGGCGTGTTAATTTCGTGGGCCACACCGGCAACCAACATCCCCAACGAAGCCATTTTTTCAGACTCTAACAACTCTTTGCGACTGTCCAGCAAGCGTTGGTGTTCAACCGAATTAACAATGGCTGTGCCCGCATAGGCCGCCAATGTGTTCAAAATATCAATATGCACTTCCTGATAGGCGTGTTTACTGAAACTTTGCACCGTAATAAAACCCAAAATTTTGTCGGTGGAGCGAATGGGCACATAAATCAGCGATTGTGGCGGTCCGGCGTAGGCACCATCTTCAAGGAAAACCCGGTTCTTCTCATATTCATCGTACTCGTGGCGGTCGAGGTACCTGCGGCCATCCAATTCGAGATCGTTGATAAACACCACCTCGTCGTTTTCAATACACCATACCGGAAACTGATTTTTGTTCTCCATCGAACGGTAATAAGGTTTATAACGGTTGCCTTTCTCCATCGCCAATTCTATTTGGATCACCCCACGTTCGGGCTGATATAAACCAATGCCAAACACCGTGCCGTCCATCAATTCGTTGATGTGTTCGTAAACCGACATCAACACTTTGTCTAAATCCAGCGAGGCATTGATTTTTTGGCCGATGCTCGAAATGATGCGAATGTCATTATAAGAGCGCTCCAGCGCCTGTTTTTGTGCCACAACTTGCGCCACTTGCCGAGTCACTTGCAATTGTAATTCGTTTTTTTGCAGAGACATCCGCTTGGTTTTAAGTCGATACGCCAAACCTAAACCCGCAAAAAACAACCCCAACCACAAAAACTTGGCACCGGTGGTCAACCACCAAGCCGACTCAATAGTGATCATCACAGAGGCCGGTTGTGGTGACCACACATCATCTTTATTCGATGCCTTAACCTCAAAAGTGTATTTGCCCGCTGGCAGATTGGTATAGGTGGCTCGCCTATTCTTATAACCTGTACTGGTCCATTGTTCATTAAAACCCAACAAACGATACCGATATTTATTACGTGTTGGGGCACCATAATGCATCGCCGAGAATTCAAAGCTGAACACCGACTCATTGTGTGTCATGGTGATGGTTTGCGTGTAATTGATACTGTTCTTAAGAAAGGTTTTTTCAATGGTTTGATGCTTGAACATCCCCACCGGCACGGTTTTATTAAAGATCCTAAAGTTGGTCAACATCACCTTGGGTGGGTAAGGGTTAGACGTGATCTTACGCGGATCGAACAGATTAAAACCATTGACCCCGCCAAACATCAACTGCCCATCTTTGAGCTTGTAAAAAGCGCCCTGATTGAACTCATTGTGCTGCAAACCGTCATGAATGGTATACAACTTGATATCACTGGTGACGGGGTTGTAACTGTTGAGGCCGTAATTGGTGCTGATCCACAATAAACCATCGTCGTCTTCGACTATACCGTATACCTGATCGTTACTCAGGCCATGGGCCTGATGTAAACGGGTAAAGGTGCGATTTTGTCGGTCTAACAAATTCACGCCACTAGTGGTCGAGACCCATAACTTGTCTTTACTGTCTTGGAAAATACTCATTACCGAATTGCTGCTAATGCTAGTATCATCGTTAGGGTCGTGACGAAAATGTTCAAAGCTGCCGGTTTCTTCAATGAAACGGTCTAAACCATACTGAGTACCGACCCACAACTGCCCCACACTGTCGAGTAGCAAATACGACACCCAGTCATTACTCAATGAATCGTGCTTATCGGAGTCAAAACGAAAAGACTTAAGCAAACCCTGTTCGGGATTAAACAACGCTAAACCTAAGCGGCTGCCAACCCACAGATTGCCTTTTCCATCAGCCAACATCACGTTGATTGAATCGTTAGGTATGCTTTTGGGATTATTCGGATCATTGCGAAAACTGCTTACCTTGCCCGTTTTCATCGAATAGTGAGCCAGTCCATGATTTTTAAAAGCTAACCACAAGTCACCCTGCGCATCTTCGTGTACTTGATTGACCGGTTTTTGCAAAATCCGCTGTGCCCGATTGCCCTGTTGATGCAGCAAGGTAAAGCGCCCGGTTTCTTGATCAAAAATGTTGATCCCACCCTCGTGGGTACCAATCAATACTTGCCCGTTTTTGGTCTGCAAAAATGCCTGCACTGAATTGTCGCTCAAACTGTACGAGTCGGCCGCAGTATGCCGGTAATGATTAAACAACATAATGTCGCGATTAAGCCGGTTCAAACCGACATCCCGAATGCCAAACCACAAGATGCCGCTGTTGTCAGAATAACTGCTGATCACCGAATTGCCGGTAATGGCATTTTTGGTGGTGGGATCGTGTTTGATGTGCACAAATTTGTCGGTGCCTTTGAGCAGCCGATTTAAGCCGTCAGTAAAGGTACCTATCAGCAGATCGCCGTTTTGATCTTCGACGATAGACCAAACCTGATCGCTACTGATGCTGGTTGGGTCGTCAGGGTTGTGGCGATAGTGCTTAAAGGTTTGGGTTTTGCTGTCAAAACGGTTTAGGCCACCACCACGGGTGGCAAACCACAAGGTGCCGTCTGATTGCTGAAAGATTTTATAGACCCGATTGTGACTGATGCTGGTCGGGTCGTTTGGATCATGAACAAAGCGGGTAAAATTATCTTTTTCGGCGTTATAACGGTTGACCCCACCTTGGCGTGTGGCCACCCAAATAACCCCGGTGCGGTCAACAAAAATATGGTAAATACCATTGTCGCTCAAACTGTTGGGATCATCAATGTCGTGTTGGTAATGACTGAATCGCTTGGTATTGGGATCATACAAGTTCAAACCCGACTCATAAGTGCCCACCCAGATGTGACCATAATGATCTTCGTTGGTGCCAAACGTCCAGTCGGCAGAAATACTGTTAGGGTCGGCAATGTCGAACATAAACCGTTGGAAAGTGTTGGTTTTTGGATCAAAGCGGTTGAGGCCATTGCGGGTCGTCAACCACAGGTAACCGCTGCTGTCCTGAAAAATGTTATTGACATAATTTTCTGACAGCGACTGGGGATCACTCAAGTCGCGCCGATACACCTTAAAATCATAGCCATCAAACCGATTCAGCCCATCCTGGGTGGCAAACCACATAAAACCCTGCCTGTCTTGGAGAATATCCAGTACAGAGGCCTGTGACAAACCCTCTTTAAGACTGAATTGGTCAAATCGCAATACCGGCGTTGCGGCCCAGCTTTGCCAACAAAAAAGGATAAAAAAAACAGCCAAAAACTTCAATTTCATTAATCTTCTCAAACATCCGGCAACGCGCAATACCCGGCCGAATGGACATCAAAATACTTGCTTAAACCATAGCTTAGAAATGCCATTAGGGGAAATCTAACCGCTTGAAAATTAAGCATAAAGGATATGAGGAACGATAAATGCGTAGAAAACGTTCGATAAATCTGCTGCGCATTTTTATAACGGTCACGTTGTGACCGAAAGATGTTATTTTTGGCATAAATAAACTACCCGGCATTATATAAAGATGCGCAGCAGATTTGTTAAATCGGTGCAAAAAGCGAATGATTTATACCCGCGTCACGCGCTTTTGAAACCTCAGTTTGCGATAAAACAGGCAGAAAACACGGCGCAAATATTGCGCCAATAAGTTAACAAACCAGTGGTCTGAATTCCCTTTTTGGTTATTAAATATTAACACTTTTATCATAAAACCATCATTTTAGACCAAAGACTCAAATAACTTTCTCTTTATAAACAATGAGATACAATTTATTTACAATTAGCATTACTTTATTTTAACTATTTATTCAAAAAATAGGCTAAACTATTTTTCGCTTACCCACTCTGTCTTGCTCTGTCCTGATAAAAGTGAGTTTACTGGCCGGACAAATGACATTAGATCAGCTGCCGGAATAGAAGTATCGGTATGTGTAATTAACATGGCTAAGATGACACCATTTTAACAACACAGTTAGCATCACTGTAAACACCGAAAGCAGAAATAAAAATAAATAACAATAACTTACAAGTGAAGGATTTAAAAAATCGCATGAAAAAAATAATCAGCAGCGTACTGTTGTGCGCCGGTTTCACCGCCCAAGCCGTAGAACTCCCAACCTTTAGCCCCAACAAACTAGCACCTCAGCAATACTGGATCACAGTAGGCCAAGATGCGATGCAGGATGTTAAAAGTGTTGGTGCTAAAGAGTTTTTAATGACTTCGGTGGCTAACGCCAACTCCAAGGCCATCAGCATTGCCAAAATTGACGACCGTCAAATGAACGAGCTGAGCCGATTGATGCACACCAACCACAACCGTTGTGGTGGCTACATGGTACACGATACCTTGCAGTCTGCATTGATGGAGCAACAGCAATCTGTTATCGCGACCCCGTTTACCACCAACGCCCTGTCAGAAGCAGTAACTGTTAACGCTTTGTTGCCTAACTTGGCCGCCAACAACATCGTTGACACTATCAACTACCTGTCAACCAACTTCAACAACCGCTACTACACAACCAGCGGTGGAACCAACGCTTCCAACGGCCTTAAAGCCCGCTGGGAAGGCATTGTTTCAGGCAAATCATGGGCCAGCGTCTCTCAAGTCACTCACTCAAGTTACCCCCAAAAATCGGTGTTGGTCACTTTGACCGGTAGCGAAAAACCGAACGAGATCGTCGTTTTAGGTGGACACCTTGATTCAACCATCGGTTCTACCTCTGAAAATTCAACAGCTCCGGGTGCCGATGATGATGCATCTGGTATCGCCACCTTGACTGAAGTTCTGCGCGTTTACGTTAACAACAACGTACAACCCAAGCGTACAGTTAAATTCTACGCTTACGCGGCAGAAGAAGTTGGTTTGCGCGGTTCAAAAGACATCGCCGATACTGCTGCCGCTAACGGTGACAACGTTGTAGGCGTAATGCAGTTGGATATGACTAACTACGATGGTTCAGTCAACGACATCACCATGATGACCGACTACACCAGCTCAACTCAAAACAGCTACATTGCTTCATTGCTTGACACCTACTTGCCAAGCATCTCATACGGTTACGATTCTTGTGGTTACGGTTGTTCTGACCATGCTTCATGGAC
>JABSOG010001029.1 GCA_013216025.1 Algicola sp.
CAGATTTTGGTGGGCGTTTGCTTTAAGGCCTCAAACAGCTGGATGAAATTTTGCGGTTGGGTTGGATTGACATTAAAACGCTGAGCTGTCGTTTTCTCGAAGCTTTCACCAGGCTGCACCAAAATGGTTTGTTTAAATCTTTGCTGACACAGGGTGAACAGCTTGTCATCGGTATCAAACAGCAGAATCGTATCTTGAAAATCCACGCCCTGCGCCCGGAACGGTTGAGGCTGCCATTGGTGAGCGTAATAGAGTTTGGCAAAACCATCATTGTCTACGTTTTGTTGGCGTTGAGGCTGAGGTTTATCATGTACATCCAGTAGGGGCACGCCGATAGATTCGCAGATCTTCACCAACACTTTGCCTTGTTCATCTAGGATAAAGATATTGGCCTTCGACAAGTTGGTTGATGCCCCGTCGGCCTCCTCAACTTTGGTGACATAACTGTAACAACGGCGTTGCAGCGGGTGTAATAGCTGCACTTCACCGATGGAATAAGGCACGAACATTTCGCCGCCAATTTCGCCCAGTTGTCCGGCCATCCCCACTTGCATGGCACTGTCGAGCAACGCCGGATGCAAACCAAACAAGTCAAACTCACTTTCACAAACTGACGGTAATATCAGGCTGCCGCGCACTTCGTGGTCGCGCTTGTAAACCGTTTCAATCGCCTGAAAAGCCGAGCCGTAATCTAAACCCAGCGATTTAAACTGAGGATAAGCATCGACGCCATCAATGACTTTCTCACAGCGGTCCAATATCGCTTGAATGTCGATAGTTTCTGCCCCAGTCTCAATGTCCTGCGCAGTGGCATAACTGATTTTGCCTTGCGAATACAGCATTTTTCGGCCATTTTCGCCTTCGCTGTAAACCTCAAACTGGACAACATCTCCATTGGGTTTGAGGTCAACCAAGGCCACGGTAGGCGTATTGTCAGTAACCGTCAGCGGGCTTACCCACACGATGTTTTTGATGCTCTGAACTTTACGACCCGCCGCCACTTCACCAGCCTTGCGCGCCAGTTCAAGATAAGCAACACCCGGCAAGGTTGGAATGTCTGACACCACATGGTCTTTGATGAAAAATTCTTGGGGCTGGAATGTCTTTTTGAAATACTGGCGCTCGAATGTCGATTCATTGCTATCAATCAAAGGATGAATACCTTCACGATTAGCGTCAATACTGCTGGCTTCAATGCTCAGCCAATGACGTTTATCGGCAAACGGATAAGTCGGCAACGACACTTTACGAGCGCCTTGTTGCGCGGTAAATCCCTGCCAATCATTCACCAAACCGTCAATCCACAGTTGGGCTAATTTGGCCGGGTTACGACTTTGCGACAACATCGCGATAAAGTCTTTTTTCTCCTGACGGTTCAACATTTTGGTCAGGTTTTGTGCATTTTTAACGTGACCGATTAAAATGGCCGGGTCTTGCTGCTTGTCGATAAAGGCGCTAAGCCGGGTGATCAGTTGTTTGGCTGTTGTGGCCATGATCACCATTCGATGGTCGAATGACTTTTTACCTATCTGCAAGGTATGGGCAATATTGGCAGGCAGTTCGTCGCTTTGCTCGACCTTCTTTTCGATATGGCCTCGCAAGCGCACAGCCATATCATACAGTTGGGCTTCATTTCTAGCTGACAGTGGAAAAACTTGCTCTATTGGTTCTTCAGCCGGTTCGGTTTGTGGTTTTTGCGGATATTCGTATTGTTCAATAACAACATGGGCATTGGCACCACCGGCACCGAATGAACTGATGCCCGCACGTAGCGGATAGCGCTTGCCGTCCACTGTTTTGCCCTGCCAGGGTTCGACATTCTGTTCGACATAAAACGGCGAATTGGCAAAATCAATAAATTCGTTTTGCTGACTTGAATGCAACGACGGCACCAGTTCGCGATGTTTCATTTGCAACAGTACTTTGGTCATGCCGACAATACCCGCCGCCGCTTCGGTATGGCCGATATTCGATTTGACCGAACCGATAGCACAACTTTGGTTAGTCACTTTGTCTGACTCAAAGGCATTGGTCAGCCCGGTGATCTCTATCGGATCACCCAACTCGGTGCCAGTGCCATGGGCCTCGATGTAACCGATGCTACGGGCATCAATGCCCGCTTTGTCTAGCGTTGCCCGCACCAAATTGGCCTGCGCCGCCGGATTTGGCACCGCATAACCGCTGGTGCGGCCACCATGGTTGGTGATACTGCTTTTGATCACGCCATGAATGTTATCGCCGTCTTCAACCGCCCGGGCCAAAGATTTAAGATACATCGCACCAACACCTTCGCTGGCAACATAACCATTGGCATCAACACCAAAGCTATGACAAATACCGCTGGGGGATAACGCCCCACCCGCTTGGTTGATGTCGATTTTGCTTTGGTGCAAATCAAGGTTTACGCCACCGACAATGGCACCGATACATTCATTGTTGTTAATGGCTTCGCACGCTAGATGCACCGCTGTCAAACTCGAAGAACAGGCGGTATCAAGTGTCAAACTGGGGCCTGTCAGGTTCATCCAATAAGATACGCGGTTGGCGATGCTCCACAAAAACGAGTTGGGATTAAGGTTTTGGCCTTGGGGTTTGGCATCTACGCCAATCATTTGATACATCGCCCAAACTGCACCGACATAAACACCAATTTTGCGCGGTTCGTGTTCACGCACCAGATTCTGCGGATAATAACCCGCGTCTTCTATCGCTTCATAAGCGGTTTCGAGGAAAAGTCTCTCTTGCGGGTCAAGGTACTGCGCTTCGCGTGGCGAAATATTGAAAAACAACGAATCAAACTTGTCGACGTCTGTAAGAAAACCGCCACGATACTTGACGGTAAACGGGTTTTGGCTGCGCTGGGCCAAACGGTGCTCGGGAATTTCGATAACACT
>JABSOG010001030.1 GCA_013216025.1 Algicola sp.
GCTTCAACTATGCCGATACTTTTGGCCGCTACCGCTTTTTTTATCGTAACCCCGGACACTCAACGCTCGAAAAGCTCAGAACCGAAGATGGTTATAACGGGCCGCTGAACGACACCGGTTTCACGCCTTTTCTAGATGGCGACCAAACCGATTTTAGCGCGATAGTCGGACTCGAAGGCGCATTCGAAGGCGGCACTTATTACGATTTCAGTCTCAGCAAGGGCTCAAATGAACTGGATTATTTCCTCAACAACACCATTAACGCCGACTTGGGCCTAACCGGTGATTTGAGCATACCGCAAATGGATTTTGATGTGGGTGGTTACAAACAAGAAGAGGTTAATGTTAATGCCGACTTTTCGACCCCAGTCGGTGATTCACTCAATGTCGCTTATGGCGGTGAGTGGCGCGAAGAAACGTATACCGTCATTGCTGGTGAAGCCAATGCTTATTTAGGTGGGGGGTCCAGTGGGTTTAAGGGCATTACCCCCCAAGATTCGGGCAAATATGCCAGAGACAATTACGCGGTTTATGTCGACGTAGAGCAAGATGCGACAGATGAGTTGTTGGTACAATATGCATTGCGTTACGAAGACTATTCTGATTTTGGCAGCACCACCAATTGGAAAGTTGCCGCCAACTATCACTTAACCGATGAGGTGTCGCTACGAGGCGCAGTTTCAACCGGATTTCATGCCCCCACCCCGGGCCAGTCGAACATCAGAACCACCATTACCACCTTTGATGGCACCACTGGCGCGCAGATTGAAGAAGGTTTGATCCCCGCAACCGACCCCAGAGCCGTATTGGCCGGTGGACAGGCGATAAAACAAGAAGAGTCGACCAACTTGAGTTTTGGTGTGTCGTCTGAATTGGGTTCGAACACCACCTTAACCCTGGATTTTTACCAGATAGAAGTGGATGACCGAATTTATCGAACCGGTAACATTGGTCAAGCCGATGGCACATCCATTTCTTTTTATACCAACGCCATTGATGTTAAACATTCAGGTTTTGATTTGGTTGTCACCAGTGATATTGACTGGTCTGGCGGCCTGTCTACCGATGTTTCACTGGCTTACGCATACAACAAAATAGAGGTGACCGGCCAACGTATGGTCAGCGGTGCGCAGCCAGTGCACGATAATACAGTAGAAGATATCGAGAATAACTTTCCCAAATCACGTTTTGTGTTAACCACCAACACTGCGTTTGGGGATGACTGGAACCTGATGCTGCGCGCCAACTATTATGGTTCGCATTACGACGAACGAGGCGAAATAGGCAACCCAGCAGATCTCAGTGCACAGATTGGTGCCATCGTTTACATTGACGCTCAGCTGACTTATCAGCTCAATGACGATGTTAAATTGAAATTAGGTTTTGCCAATATGTTTGACGAATACATTGACGAAATCGATGCACCTAACGCCAACCGTCAAAGTGTGGGCCTGCAATACCCTCGCAGAAGCGCAGCAAACTACGAAGGGGGTAGTTGGTATTTGGGCATGGCTTACAGCTTTTAGCCGCACGCCGCCAAGGATGGCGCAATTGAAACTATCAATCGTATAGTTCTGGGCGGGTTATTCAGTTAAAATCTCTTTAACCCGCCCTACTTCACCACTTTGCAATCTGACTTTGATCCCATGGGGATGATTGCCCGATTTGGTCAAAATATCCTTCACCACTCCTTGGGTTAACTTGCCAGTGCGCTGATCGTTTTTAAGTACTATCGCCACGTTCAAACCCGATTTTATATTGCTTCTGTTAGTACCGTTCATTATTTCCTCTTAGAGATTTTATTAGATTGTTCAAACATATCACAACAAAAACTCAAGCTCAGCAAAATCATCAACAATGTAGTTAGGGTTGTAACTTTGCGGGTCTATGCCCTGATGATAACCAAAGCTAACAAAAACCTGATCACAACCGGCATTTTGCGCCGATAACAAATCGTTTTTCGAATCGCCGACCATTAACAGTTGTGTTGCATCCAATGACTGTTCAGTCAAAAAATGCTGAATTTGTGCCGGGTCTGGTTTTTTCTTGGGCAAGTCATCACCACAAATAATGGCATCAAACAGCCCGTCAAGTTTCAGCGCCTGCAATAAAGGCAAGGTGAATTTACGGGGTTTATTAGTGATCACCGCCGTGATCAAGCTTGATTTGTGCAGTTTTTCGACCAGCTCGCGAACATTAGGGTAAAGCTGGCTGTGCACGCAGACATTGTCAAAGTAAAACTGCTTAAATGTTGTTGACGCCGCAACGTGTAGCTCATTACCATACTCTGGGGGTTGCGGGTTGTTGTGGCTTAGAATTCGGTGAGTCAACACATCAATACCATCACCAATCCACAATCTGACGTCTTCGAGTCTAACCGCTTGCATCGATAAAGACTGCAACATCAGATTACCGGCATGAGCTAAATCGGGCACAGTGTCGACCAAGGTGCCATCTAAATCAAAGGCGACAGCAGTATATGGGTGTTGGTGTTGTTTCATTGCGGGGCTCATTGACTTATAGATGGACAAGAAAGGGTGATTGAAGCAAGCGCAAAGCTTAACAGAAAATCACCCTTTTTATCAATTAGCGCCGTTTTTAATTAGCGCTCTTTTTAATTAGAAAATACTCCCATCACAATAACTCAACGCCTCCCATGCATCCCACGGTCCCGACTTGTCCGGCTCAAAATCATAACTCCAGTGCCGAGCCTTATAAACAACACCTTTATAAGACACAAATTCGCCCGGTGCAGCGTAGGCTTGGCCAGATTGCCATGCAGGTTCAAGACATTGCCCCAGCGGATAATCTAAGGTAAACGGCAGCTGCAACAAAGGACCAAAATCAGCTTGCAGCGGATATTCGCCATTGTTCGATACCAACTTC
>JABSOG010001031.1 GCA_013216025.1 Algicola sp.
TGGTTCGACTTTTAGCTTCAGCTTGCCGGTTTCAAGTCAAAATCCATCAACCGATGCTGGTGTTGGCGCTAATAGTGCTTATGATCAGCAGGTTTCCCGCTTGCATCTACTCAACGAAAACAGTGATGCGTTCCCATCACAACAAGCATCACGATCAGTTAAATCCAGTGAAACCCAATGTCGAATATTGGTGGTCGATGATGAACCGGTCAATCGACAGGTATTGCATAACCCCCTGTCGATGCAAACCTATCATTTGGTTGACGCATCCGGTGGCGAACAGGCACTCGAAACGATAGCCAACGATGGCCCGTTTGACTTGATTTTGCTCGACGTGATGATGCCAAAAATATCGGGTTATGAAGTGTGCTTTGAGCTGCGTAAAACCTATTCTCTCAATGATTTGCCCATCATATTCCTGACCGCCAAAAACCAAGTCGCCGACATGATTGAGAGTTTTGCTGTGGGTGCCAACGATTACTTAAGCAAACCCGTCAGTAAACACGAGTTGCTCACCCGGGTCGAAACCCACCTTAAATTTTTGGATATTCACCGTAATCTGGAGGGCAAAGTCGCCGAGCGTACCGCCGAGTTAAGGACCAAAAACAAAGAAATAGTGGAGACTCAGCAACAGCTGGTGCAATCTGAAAAAATGGCTTCACTGGGTACCTTAACCGCAGGTGTTGCCCATGAAATCAATAACCCCAACAACTACATTCACGTCAGCAGCCAAATCCTTGCCACAGACTTGGCTGACGTCCAACAGTTTTTTATTGATTTGGCAGGCGACAAAGCCGACGCAGCCATGTTGGCCAACTTCGCTCAACAATTCGCACCGCTCAACCACCATCTGAACACCATCAAAAAAGGCTCAAATCGAATAAAAGAAATTGTAGAGGATTTAAGAACCTTCACCCAACTCGATCACGACGAGCAAAAAACCGTGATTATCACCGATTTGCTCAAGGCAACGGTCAGTTTGGTGCAGGCCCAATATCAACAAACCATCGATTTTTCCTTGGTTTTTGAAGATAACCCCACACTGTACTGCTACCCTGCCCGGCTCAATCAAGTGTTTATGAACCTGATTGTCAACGCCTGTCATGCCATTAACGCCCATCCAGACAGGCAATCCGAAAAACAGCGAAAGGGTCAAATCACTATTAACTGCCGACTAAAAGCCCAGATAATCGAAATTTCAATCAAAGATAATGGATGTGGAATGACCGATGAAACAAAGAACAAGCTATTTGAACCGTTTTACACCACCAAGGGTGTCGGCGAAGGCACCGGGTTGGGGTTATCAACCGCTTTTGGTATTGTCCAAAAACATCAAGGTGAGATGTCTGTTGAATCAAAGCAGGGTGTGGGCACGACAATTGTGGTTGAGTTGCCTCTGCCCAACAACCATAGTGTTGGGCCAAAAGCCGTCTATTAGAGTATGTTTAAACCTACATCGCGCAGCTTTTAAACTGTTCTTTAAACAAACGAATTTGTTTGTGTGGCAATAGGCCAAAAGACAGTAAAGTATCGTTAAAACACATCAAGTTCAACTGACCATATTCTGCGCTTAAGTCTTTTTTCAGCTCAATAATATTCAACAAACCATGATAATAAGCCGTGGCCTGTCCCGGGCTTCTAAAGGCATAACGATTGTATTCCAACCCGGCCATGGTTTTTGATACGCCCAGTTTGCCGTTAAATACCTCCACCACTTTGTCTTGTCCGGCTTTGCCCAGTTGCACCATGGGATCAAGAAAATAGCGCGCCACTCGCCACAAACGGGTTTGCAGGGCGACCAGCTTTTCTTCATCTGTCAAATACGGATACACCAAATCTTCGGCGTACAAAGCCCAACCTTCAACATTTACCGAGTTCATCGCATATCTTGCCCGCACGATAGACACCGGGTTTTCAATCATTTTGCTAAATTGCAAGTCGTGACCGGGCCTGCCCTCGTGGGCAGTCAATATGGTGGCGGCACTTTCATAACCAAAATCATCAAAAGGCAATTGACCGGTCGATGAGGTGGGCACCACAAATTCAGGCACGATGCCATTATTGTCAATCAGCGGCGGCGGGATCAGGTGTGGTACTGGGGCTGCTTTGCTTTCGGCGTCACCAGCGAAGCGAATTTTCAGGCGTTTTTTCGGCAAAGTCACCAATTTGTTATCGCGAATGATGCCTTCCAAACGGTCTGAAGCGCCATTATAAAGCGTACTGACGGCTTCGATACTCGACACCTGTTTGGCTTTCAAAAAACCGATCACCGAGGCCGGGTCAGATTTTGCAAAATGGTTCTTTTTGGCGATTTTAGCCGCCAAGGCACTGAAATCCTCGTAAATGACAGCAAAGGCCGCTTTGCCCTTTTTAATCAATGTTTCGGGTTTAGCATCAACACCCGCACTTTTTAAATTAAGCTGATACAACGCAATAGGCTCGTTGGGGGTTTGCCTGGCCTTGGGCAATACATGCTCAGTGACATAAGCATCATATTGGGTGACCTTTGCCTCAAACCGCTCAAAGTCGGCCATCCAGTCATCGCGTCCGCTTTGGCCCAACAACTCTTTTACACCTTCTACATAAGCGGCTGAATTACCCAGATACTTTTCAATCTCGCCGACAAACGGATAGAACTTATCCTTATTCTTGTATTTGTCGAGTGTCCATTGTATTTCGTCTTGATATGACTGGATAAGATCAGATTTGCCATCGTGCGACATATAATATTTAAAGCGCGATACCGCATCAGCTTTGCGATTAGCGGGCGACTGTTCGTTGATAAGACCCAGCAAGCTGTTGTAAACGCTTTTGCTGGCTTGACGGAAGTTGATAACACCGATCTGCGCATGAACGGCTTCGAGTTCTAAATCATCTTCAACCT
>JABSOG010001032.1 GCA_013216025.1 Algicola sp.
ATGGTCACTGAGGTACCATCAAAGCTGCTCACTGCTGTCATGGTCATACTGATAACCTGACCTGAGTTGGCACCTACTTGAAACTCAGCCTTGAAAGAACCATCTAGCAAGTCTGTACCACCAAAGCTGGTGTCAGTAGCAATACGGTTAATTTCTTCGCCCAGTTCACGCAGTTCCAGTTGCAATGCTGCCCTGTCGCTGTCGGTATTTGAACCATTTGACGCCTGCGATGCCAAGGTACGAATACGCTGGTACATGGTACTCATTTCATCCAACGCGCCCTCAGCGGTTTGTGCCAATGAGATACCATCGTTGGCATTTCTGATGCCCTGGTTCATACCATTGATTTGACCGGTCAAACGGTTGGCGATTTGCAAACCAGCGGCATCATCTGATGCACCGTTGATTCGTAAACCGGAAGAGAGTCGTTCGAAAGATTGATCCAGTATAGAACCGGATTTAGTCAGTTGTCGTTGTGCATTTAACGACGATACATTTGTATTGACGTAAATAGCCATGATAAGCCTCCTGTTGATTTAATGTAGGAAACAACAAGCTGTGACTCTTTGTCAGTGACTTGAGAACGCCCGAATGATCTCAAGGTAACAAAGCAGCTTATTACTTCAGTGCAAACCCAATTTTGAAATTCAAAAATGAGATTGCTACGAGTTGGGTATCGGCGGCAAATCATGAGACTTTAGCTTTTTTTTTGATTTATTTTAATTTAATTGCAATTAATTTTTAAGCTTTTGATTTATAAGTAGTTTAAAAGACTAAAGAATATTAAAGAAAACATTAAAGTGAGGAATAAAGTGAGGAATAAATGAGGTTTAAATAGTTTAAATTAAAGTTTTATTGATAAAGATCAAAAAAAGATTCAAGCCAAAATCAAATGATTTTGGCTAGCATTGGAAACAAGAGTTAGTTGTTGTAGAACACCCACATGCTGTAAGCACAGGCCCAATTTCCGCTATCAATTCGATGATCAATATAAGGCAAATCAATGACGCCCGCTGTATTACCCTCTTTGTTACCATAAACTTCACTAGCAATAATTGGGATCGTTGCAACACTTTTGAATCGGTCAGACAACAACTTTTGCAACTCTTGGTTTTGTGAGTTGTAACTGCGCAGGTTTTTGGCCATAACCGTTTCACTGTTGGCATACATACTGTTAAAATTCTCATTTAAATCAATAATAAACAGCACACCATTACGTTTAAGCACCCGGTGCAACTCACCAATCAAGGCCTCAACGTCTTGGTCTTCATTGAAGCAGCCAAACAAACCAGAACAAACACTCAAATCAAAAGTATTGTCGTCATAAGGCATATCAAGGGCCGAACCCACTTGAAAATTCATACTCGCAGGAGAGAACTTTTTGCACAACTCAATAGCGACTTCGCTACTATCAAGACCGTAACAGTTTTCAGGCTCAACTCGCAGCTCGGTAAAAAACCGCAATTTATTACCTGAACCACAGCCAGGTTCTAGCACTTTATAGTGCACTAAGTCAGTTTTGTTCAATCTGAGCAGCATGTCGGTTATGTATTTGTATATACGATAGTTATTGAATTGCTTAAATAAATCGCTGCTGTTAAGGCGATATGATGTCTCATATCCATATTCAAATTTATTCACTTGCCCGACATTCCTGATTGGATTTATATTGGATTCATTACAATAGATTAGCCAAGCATTGTCTAGCGCAATCGTATTAAATCCCTTATGTGCATCCATGGAGGTCGTCGCGAAAGCCCATGGCAACAACATTATGTCCGAATAATCCGCCGTAGGGGCCGCCCCCGTGCGCGCCCTTGCCCGGGTTTATTGGCATCCCATACAAGGGCGTGGACGGGGCCAGCCCCTACGCCACCCTTTTCAGGCTTTTGCACCGGCCTCCATGTAGGGCCAGGATAATTGTATCCACACAAAAAAGGCGATGACTCTCGTCATCGCCTTTTATGTTTACTCTTTATCAGACTACAACAGGAGGCATCGTTGATTGGTCTAAATAGCATTTCAATCGCGAAGTTCGGGCAACGCATTGAGATGATAAAGCAGTGTTGCTGCTTGATTAAGGTATCGGACAAGTCGCGGATTTCTTTAGCTTTTTTTTGATTTATTTTCGAACAAGTAAAAAAGAGGAAGAAGGGTTTTGTCGGTTTGATGACAAATGGACGCCAAAGTATGATGAAAAGACCAATAGGCAATCATGCCCGAAATCATTGGGATAGGATTCAAGTAATTGATTTATATAAAAATAAGAGGTTATAACAATGCAGGATGAACAATTCCATTCGTGATGAACATTATATAGTGTCTAACAATTTACAGGCACTCCACAGTTACCTATGCAAGTCAGCCACTATAATAACGAAAATAGCATGGCGTTTAGTAAACGAATTATCCCAACAGTGATAATGCCGTTTGCGGACGCTGGTTGGCTTGTGACAGAATGGTAGTACTGGCCTGTTGTAAAATCTGTGCTTTGGTCAGGTTGGCGGTTTCTGTTGCAAAGTCGGCATCTTGAATTCGCGAACGTGCCGCTGACAAGTTTTCGATGATGTTTGTGCCATTTCGAATGGTAGAAGAGAAACGGTTTTGTACAGCACCCAACTCGGCTCTTTTGGCATCGATTGTGCCAATCATAGCATCAACACCCGCCAAAACAGACTGTGCTTTGTCAACCGAGGTAAATGATAATGATGAAGCGTTTTGGAATGACACGGCCGCTTGGCCAGCCACAGTACCAGCAATATCAGATGCAATTGCTGCCACATCACTGACAGTGAAGCTGTTCATGGTCACTGAGGTTCCATCAAAGCTGCTCACTGCTGTCATGGTCATACTGATAACCTGACCTGAGTTGGCACCTAC
>JABSOG010001033.1 GCA_013216025.1 Algicola sp.
GCAACAAAATTGACTTTGAATTCGCGCGTTAAGGTATCACCATACGCATCACCTTCATTAAACAGCGTTACTGCTGTTGTTGCGCCATTGTTCAAGGCGACCTCTGCCAACACCCTGCCCTGATGAACATCGGATGGGGCCAGTCGAAAGTAAAAGTCATCGTCGGCATAATCAGTGAAAAAAGTCGATGTTGCCGATTCTGAGATCAGCACTACTTTACGGGGTATGGTCAGCTCTGACACCACCTTTGAACGCGATGAATACGACACATTGATGACTTGTATGTCTTTGTCGAGCAGCGCCTGAGCCAGCTTAACCGACTCATCGGCACTGGCCGCGACAAAAGCCACTACATTTAAGGATTTGCCCAATACGCCACCCGCTTCGTTGACGTGTTTTACCCCCAGCAATATACCGTTTCTCACGGTGTTATCATAAGATATACTGCCAATGTTGATGCTGTTGCTGTCGTATTGGTCAGCCACGGGGTCAAACGGTATCGGCTGACTGACATCATCAGATTGACCGCCACCACCGCAACCCCCCAGCACCAGCACCACGGCTGTCATTGCGAGCTTTAGCATCAAGCGCGAAAAATTCGATTTGTACATTACGAACTCCAGGGGTTGTTAAAAGCACTCCTAAAAGCGCTGTTCAAAACTTAAGATAAATTGTCGGCCCAGCGAGGGAAAATCAATGCCGCCAAACCCGGGGTCGACATGTCGGTTGTCAAACACGTCTTTAACCCCAAAGCGCAACGTTGCCTTGTAGTCATCTATCAAGGTAAAGCTGTCGGTTGAAATGCCCAAATCACTGCTACTGTATGAGTCTAACTGGTAGAACTGATTCGCGACCAATACGTTTTGAGTAGACGCCGGGCGCTCGTCCACCCAGCGGGTTTCCCAGCTGAATTTGACTGAGGACCAATCATAGCTGAAACCGAAGTTGGCCATCTGCTCAGGGAAAATCTCGCCATTGGGGCGGTATTCCAAGGTATACAGGCTCAGCGGGTTGGGGTCTCGGGTGGTGTCTTGCAAGGTATAGTTAAAGTAGCCATTAAACCCTTGCCATAAAAATCGAGTTTCAATTTCTAAACCTTGAGTTTTGCTACTGGTGCTGTTTTTGGCAAACAAGTTGCTCGAATCTGACTCAAACACCACCAAGTCATCGACTGTGGTATTAAAATAGGTCGCTGTAACATGCAAAAAATCGCGGATTGGCACTGCGAGAGAAACCTCTACCGTTGAGGCTTTTTGTGCATCCAAATTTGGGTTGCCGATGATATCACCTGATTGCACCGCATCACGAAATAACAGCTCTGGCGAAGGCGCCTGAAAAGCACTGCCCGCCAACACTTTCAATACCATTGAATAAGGTAATTGTCCTACCACACCCGCTCTGGCAGAACTTTGCTGACCAATCACTGAGTCATCGTCTAATCGGTAACCCAGCACAGCCTTCCAGTTTTCACTGAGTTTAACGATATACTGCAAATATAGGCCCAAATCGGTGAAAGTTTTCTCTTTGTTCGGATTTAACTGGCTACGTTCGCCACTGGCACGGTCTACCCGGGTAAATGATTCGAGTTTTTGGTTATCCTGTTTTGAGTCAAAGCCAATCAGTAGGTTGTCGGCTTCGCGAAAGTAAATAAACACCTCGGCCCCCACATCTAAGCCATCGTATCCAAAACGTCTGTCCAAATAAAAACGCTGTGCCCCCACTTCGACCCGGTCGCTGTCCAAGGTATCGCCTTTGCTGTAAGTGACAAAAGCATGAGCATTAATCTGTTCGGAAAATTGCACGTCGTAGTCGACTCTGGCAAATAGATTATTTAGGCCAATATGGGTGTGACCGTTCGATTGCAGCGCGTTGATGTCTGAAAAGGGATTGTCGGTTTCGAGCTGTTGATAATGCACACTGAATTTTAAATTGGCATCGGAGGCAACGTTATACTTGGCACGCAGATAAAAGCTGACCGGGTCGGTATCATCGACCAGCGATTGGTGGTTTTGTTGATTGTTATACTCGGGAGAGCGAACCGGTAAATCAATGCCTTGTCGGTCATCGCTACCAATGCTTAAACCGATGCGATAATCCCATTTTCTGACAATATTGCCAAAGGTAATATCGCCCTGATAACCGCCGCCAGCGGCCTGGGTGTTGTTGGCCTTGACCGTCACAGCACTGCCATTGGTTTTGTATTCACTGCCTTTTTTGGTGACCACGTTGACCACCCCCAAAAAAGCGTTGGCACCATACAGGGCAGATACCGGACCCCGGACGATTTCGACCCGCTCAACCATATCCATCGGGATCAATTCTTTACCGGTAAAATTCTGCGAAGTCGCCCGAAAAGCCACGGCCTGACCGTCAATCATAAACTTAATGGTTCGGCTGCCCGAGCGCACCCCTGAATTAATGCCTCTAACGCCAATGTTGTGTATCGCCAGGTCATAGTTGTCGGCAAAACCGGCGACATGATTGACCACTTCGCTGATGCTTTGATAGCCATAACTGCTGATGTCAGCTTTGGTGATCACCGTCATGATGGCTGGAGAAAGGTTGCTTTTTTCGAGGGTTTTGGTGGCGGTCGCCACTTCGATACTGAAAAGGTCTTCGAGGGTCATCTCAAACAAGTCATCGTTTTGGCTGTCGTCAAGAGCCATGTCTTCGCCAGACATTTCCTGGCCAGGCTTTTCCTGGCCAGGCTTTTCCTGGCCAGGCAGTGCAGTGCCACTAACAAAACAAAGCGATAAAGAGACAAGAAACGAGGCAAAACGCGCTTTTATTTTCATAAACACCAGGGCCTGTTGATCTTTCGAGTTGAAATTTTGTTCGAGTTCAAAGCGTTTTAATCGCGGCGCGGGCTTCGAAGTCTA
>JABSOG010001034.1 GCA_013216025.1 Algicola sp.
AGGCGAGATGTGCGATATAGAACAACTCGAAGCCCTCTGCCGCTTTGCCGCACCGGGCAACACTTTTTGCGCATTAGCACCGGGCGCAGTCGAACCACTGCAAAGCGCACTGAAATACTACCGCGACGATTTTGAACAACACATCAAGCAAGGGTGCTGCCCTTATGACGCTGGGGAGCACAATCATGGCTGATCAAGTCACCATTCATATCGATGGCGTTGCTCACAAGGTCGAAGCGGGCATCAACCTGCTGCAAGCCTGTTTGAATTTGCAAATCGATATGCCTTATTTTTGCTGGCACCCTTCGATGGGTTCTGCTGGGTCTTGCCGTCAATGCGCGGTAATGCATTATCAAAATGCCGAAGATACCCGAGGCCGACTCGTTATGTCGTGCATGACCCCGGTGATGGACGGCATGATTGTCTCAATGGCCAACGAAAAAGCCGTTGGTTTTAGAGCCACGGCGATAGAAGCCATCATGACCAATCATCCGCACGACTGTCCAGTTTGCGAAGAAGGCGGCGACTGTCACCTGCAAGACATGACACTCATCAGCGGCCACATTAAACGCCAATATCCAGGCACCAAACGCACCCATCTTAATCAACACCTTGGGCCATTTTTGAATCACGAAATGAACCGCTGCATCGGCTGTTATCGTTGCGTTCGATTCTATAAAGATTATTGTGGTGGCGATGACTTTAACGTGTTCAGTTCGCGCAATCGAATTTACTTTGGTCGCGCCGAATCAGGCACATTAGAGAACGAATTCGCCGGTAACCTCGCCGAAGTTTGCCCCACCGGGGTTTTCACCGACAAACCGTTCAGTCTTAAATTCAGCCGCAAATGGGATTTAGCCACATCGCCCACCGTTTGTACCAATTGCAGCGTGGGTTGCAACACTTACACAGCCGAGCGTGGCGGCGTTTTACGCAAAATCAACAACCGCCATAATGCCGATGTAAACGCCCACTTTCTTTGCGACCGAGGCCGCTATGGCTATGAGTATGTCAATCATAACGACCGCCTCGAAAAGCCTTGGAAACGAAACAACGAACTACAAAAAGTCGAAGTGCTCAATGCCACCTCGGCAGCTCAGCAATTAACAGATTGGTTCAGCCAAGGCGATGCTGTCGTCGTCGGCTCTGCCCGCAGCGCGCTTGAAAACAACGCAGCTTTGCTCAAATTGGCAGGCAAAAACAATTTTTACGCAGGCGTAACCGATGTCGAACTCGAACAACTCAGTCTGCTGGCTCAATCGGCCAACAGCAGTTTGTCTTTGTTGTCATTAGCCGACATTGAAAAGTGTGATGCGCTGTTAATGGTTGGCGAAGATGTGACCCAAACAGCCCCACGATTGGCCTTGGCCATTCGTCAAATGACCCGCAACGCAGGCATCGACAAAGCCGCCAAATTCGGCATAAAAGTCTGGCAAGACGAAGCGGTTCGCAACATCGCCCAAGACACTCGATCACCTTTATATGTGCTTAACACCCACGCAACCCGGCTAGCCGATGTCGCCAAACAAAACATTCACTTGCCACCTGCCAGACAGCTGGCTTTATTGCTTGAAGTCGAAGCGCTATTAAACAACCCCGACGACAAAGACATTGCTTCAAAAAAAGCCGCAGCAATAGCCGAAGATTTACTGTCCGCGAAAAAACCAGCAGTGGTCACTGGCACCAACGGTGCCAATCCACAAATTCTCGCCGCTTGTATTCGCATCAGCACCCTACTGACGCAAAAGAATGAAAACAGCGGTTTTTACTGCGCCACCGGACAAGCCAACGCGATGGCGCTGGGCATTTTGAGCAAACATGGCAATGGACTCGACGCTTTAATCAAACGGCTCGAAGACAAAGCGCCCAAAACCTTAATTGTGATGGAAACCGATCTCTACCGCTATTTTGCCGACGATGTGCTCGACACCCTGCTCGACAAAGTAACCAATATCGTCGTACTCGACCAACTGCTCACCCGTACCGCACAAATGGCTGATTTGGTGTTACCAACCACCTCTTATGCCGAATCTCATGGCTGCTGGATAAACGCCGAAGGTCGCTTGCAACAATCATTCGCCACCATGGCCGCGATTAAATCTCGTTTGCCCGCAGTGCAATGGTTACAGTCACTTTCGGGCTGTCATACCAACGAACAAATACTGGCTTGGTGTGCACAAACGTATAGTGAATTGGCCCCAGTCCAACAATTGCTCGAAACCAGCGATAGCGATTTTGTCATCGCCCGTCAGCCCATGCGCTCAACCGGACGCACCGCGATCAATGCAGGAATCGACGTTAAAGAATATCCACCAGCACAAGACAATGGTTCTCAACTCGAATTTTCGATGGAAGGCGTGCCAGCATTTCGTCAACACCAATTAAAAGAACTCTCTAGCCCGCCAACCGGCGTTTGGTCGCCTAAATGGAATTCTGGCCAAGGCATCAACAAACAACTAGATTCAGATGACAATAACAATGGCATCTTGCTGTTCACCGGTACTGTCGATTCAACCAAAGCCCATTTAGAAACAGACAAATCGGCCATCTCTAGTGATGGCCTGAGCGTTTGCCCCAATCATCACATTTATGCCGACGACGAACTCGCCGCTTATTCGACCTCGCTGCAACAGCTTATTCCTGCGGCTACCGCAACCATGTGTCAAGCTCAGGCCGATGCACTGGGGGTCAAAACTGGCGAACCAGTAGCGTTTAAAGGCAAGGGCCATTCACTTGAATTACCCTGCGCCATTATGGCTGATGTCTGTGAAGGCGTAGTGTTGGTGCCAATGCAGCAATTTCGACAACTCGGTAATAAGGCAACGCTTGCCTCTTTCGTGGGGAGCATCTCATGAGTGAATTTCTTGGCGATAATAT
>JABSOG010001035.1 GCA_013216025.1 Algicola sp.
TTCTGGGGCCAAGTTGGCATGTTATTGTCGGCTTTCGTTTCTTGAGCGTGTTGCCTATCAGGCGGTGAATTATTGGTCTCATTGGTTACTTTAGATAGGGCGTTAATTAAGTTGGTATAAAGCACCGGTTTGGCAAGAATGCAGCTAAAACCATATTGGCTAAATGCAGCTTCGTCTGCGACATCTTCCATCGATGCCATCAATAAAAGTTTGAGGTTTGGATAGTGTTGGTTATCGCTTAGTATTTTGCCCAGTTCAAGGCCATCCATATCCCCAAGATGTTTGTTTAACAGTACCAAATCGAACATTGTTGCGGTGTTCGATTCAAACTGCGTTGCACAGCAACTTAATGCTTTTTGTCCGTTTTCAACGGCCAATATGTCGGCGCCCAAAGATTGTAGTTGTTTTGTCAATACTGCCAGGTTGCTGGCATTGGGGTCGACAATGAGCACATTGAGTTGCGCCAAGTGGGGAGGGGGCACTATTGATGGGGCTGTTGAAGGTACGGTGGGCGACAGTGATTGATCTTGGCAAAGTTTTAAAATAACCTCAAAACAGCTGCCTTTGCCGATTTCACTGTGCACACTCACCGAGCCGCCCATCAGTTCAGACAGCTTTTTAACGATGGCCAGTCCCAGACCTGTGCCACCAAATTTACGTGTTGTAGACGCATCTACCTGAGTGAATGATTCAAAAAGATCTGCTTGTTTGTCTGCTGGTATGGCAATGCCAGTATCAATAATCTGACATTTTACTTCAATTTGACCATCGTCGAGTAACTGATTTGATACCCGTATAATCACTTCACCCTTAGGGGTGAACTTAATTGCATTACTGACAAGGTTGGTCAGAATTTGTCGTATTCTGCCGGCATCACCCCTAACAATGGGCATTTGAATGTCATTGGTGTCTAGAATCAATTCTAAGTTTTTGGTCTGTGCCATAAAACTCATGGCTTCGGCAAAATAGCCCAGTTCGCTGATGAGATTAAATGACAAGGCTTCAAGGTCGAGTTTACCGGCTTCGACCTTAGAGAAATCAAGTATGTCGTTGATCAGGTTGAGTAAAGACTGAGCACTACTTTGTGCAACGGCGACACGGTGGCTTTGTTCCTTGTCAAGTTTACTGTCAATTAGTAGGCTCAACATGCCTAACACGCCATTCATTGGGGTGCGAATTTCGTGACTCATACTGGCCAAAAATTCGCGTTTGGTGTCTAGAGCCTGTTCGGCCAGTTCTTTGGCCCGATTCAGTTCTTCGGTTCTTGCTTCTACCTTTTTCTCTAGCAGCGTATTTGAATCCATCAACTTTAATGTTGCTTGATCAAATGCCCGTGCCAAAATGTCTAACTCGTCGTTGGTGCCTGGTGAAGAGACAGGGTAAACATCACCATCAATCTTTTTGGTTAGGGTGATCAGCGGTGCCGCCATTTTTGCGCCTACGCGCCGTGCGACCAACAGTATCGGCAGCAGGCAAAGTATGCCAAATACGCCAAATACCAGCAGTCGGTTATTTATATTACTGGCGGCGCGAGCAGTTAATAGGCCAAGCGTTAAAGTGACATCAAAATCGACCAGCAAAGAACCTGTTGTGGCATCAGCGGTTTGCAATATTTGATCCGTGATGTTACCCGTCTGGTTGGCCAGCCACTGATAGCCAACTGACAACTGGTAGCTGTCATATTCAGTTTTAACCGCTGATGGTATCAATGAAAGGGCATCTACTTTGACCACAATACCGCCTTGGGGGGTATCATAATAAATGATAGGCTGAACAATATAAAAATACCCTTTGTCGAACTCAATACTCTGTTTGCCGGACGATATGGTATTCATCACCAATTTGGGGTTGTACCAAGTATCGCTGGCATTTTGTGACTGTACTATCGGTGCACCTGAAAAATCAAAAACCACCGCACCTTGAATTTCTTCGTAACTGACTAAGTCTGTCAGCGTATAGTTAAAAAACGATGATCTTCGATCTAAATCGATTAAATTATTGACCGCCAATGAACTGCTACCGAATCTTTGTATCGACAGCACAATGTTGTTGAGGTTTATGTTAATAATTTCAATGTTGGACTGCGCCTGTTTAAGCAGATTATCTTTGGTTTGCTGGTTAACTCTAACTAAGTCAAAGTAGAGGGTGACACTGACTAGCACGATGAAAAATGCCACCATCATTATCGAAATGGTGGTGGCAAACCGTGATGCGATACTGTTTTTTCTAACGATGTTCATTTGTGTTTAGCTATGCCAGCTTTGTTGGCTGCTTTACTGGTAAGGGGCACTAAATGATTGCCTTCGTAATGCGTCATGATGAAATCATTCTTGTTGAGTGCGTCATGATTTTGTGGCGTAAATGGTGGGGCGTATTCTTTGACCAGGCCTGAATGATACTCCAATGTTTCTAACGCTTGGCGAACGTCATCAGCGGCGGTTGAACCGGCTTTTTTAATCGCCTTTGCCAGCAAGTGCATAAGGTCATAGGCATGTGCGGTGCCGACAGGCGCAACTATTTGAGCGGTTTTGGTGATCGAATACCGAGCCTTATATTTTTCAACAAAACGCAGCACTTTTGCGTTGTTGTTATCGATAAAACTAAAGGTTTGTAAAACCCTCAAATCGACTTTGTTTAGTGCGTTGCCTGCCAGTTGGGGAAAATACCCGCCCGTGATCCCCCAATGAGATATGATAGGTAAGGGGGTCTGTTTGAGGCTGATTTGTTCTATTATTTTGGTGGCTTCAACCGGGTTGCCGACATAAATGATGACTTTGCTGTCCGCCTCATAAAGGTTGTTTATAGTGCCGCTAAAATCCTTTTTACCCCATTCAAACCACTGGGTTGATGTTGGTGTTAAGCCACGTT
>JABSOG010001036.1 GCA_013216025.1 Algicola sp.
TGGTGTCTTTTTCGAGGTTTGCAACAAACACCACAACCTTGTTGTTGGTCTGCGCCACGGTCGAGCCATCGTTTTCAACTAGATTGGAAACAATGACAATATCTTCGCTCAACTCGAAAGTTGCTTTGAGAAATTGATTAAGTTTCGAGGCTATATGATTGACACACGCGAGGATCATCTAATGTTAAGTCCTTTTGATTTTTATTATTGGTGCTTGTTAAACGCCCTGATTTGTAAAAACAACCTTGAGTCATTTAAAGATAGTTCTGAAACGGGGGCGCTTGTAAAAGATAACAGAGAATTGGGTATTCGCAACCCAAAAAGTAAGTTTGGCGGCAATGGCGTTACTGACTGTCGATAAAACAGTCAAATCAATAGTTTATCAGTTGGGCTGTTTGCTTTTATGCTCTTTGTGGCTTTTGTTGTTGCTGTTGTTGTAAAGGCATCTTCCAAACCCACTCTACTTTGCACCGATATTGAGTTGATTTAAAGTTCAGTCCCCTAACATTGTCAAAAATACGCAACTATCTTAAACAGCACCTTTGTTCATTAGCTCGACAGTCAGTACAACATCACTGTGCGGGGCACCTGCGCCTGCCAAATCATCTAATTCGTTGTTTTTACAACTCAAGCCGATGTGCGAACCAAAATCAATAAAGGCCAGTTCATCGCCCCCTTTCAAAGACAAAATATCTCTTATTGCTTTAGGGATTGTAACTCGTCCCCGACTTGAAACCTTTGCAATTTTCACCTTTTGGACCTCTAAATTCTTCACCTTTAACAAGTATCGAAGAGCAGGTGTTAATCATTGGCAATGATACTAATAAGTAGTATCATTATAAGTATGAACAGTAAACAGACCACATCCCGGCAAAGAAGCCAAACGTTATCAAGTCACAAATGCGATGAACTTCTTAACCAGAGCAGGAGAAACCCCATGAATACGCTCAACTATAAAGGTTACACGGCCAAAGTTGAATTTGACACTGAAGATAATATTTTGTTTGGCAATCTTATTGGCATCCGGGATACCGTTGGATTTCACGGTGAGTCGGTTAGTGAACTTAAAACCGCTTTTTATGAAGCAGTAGATTTTTACCTCGAAAGCTGCGAAAAAGCAGATCGGAAACCAAATAAACCATTTTCTGGCAAATTCATGGTCCGAGTCGACTCGTCCTTGCACGCTGAAATTGCCGCAGCCGCCATTCATGAAGGTAAAAGCCTTAATAAATGGGTAAGTGATACGCTCGAACAAGCAGCCCCTTAACGAGATAGATAAAAGCAGATCTCAATTCTATTTTTCATTTTTGAGTTTTATAATCAAATCCAGCAAGGACGAGCATCAGCAGGAGCAATGCGATGTTAACGGGGGTTGAAAAGCTATCCAGTTGGCCAAAAAAGGTGTCGTATTTACCTTCAAATATGAACTTCATACCGGGCAAAATATTGAACAGGCCAAACCCGACAAAAACAGTACCAAATCGTCGCATGAAGCGTTTTTTGGGGTTGCTCCATAACACGATCAATGCGACAAGGGCTCCAACTGTTAGGGGTACCGTTACGAAGATGTTTTCTTTGAAATACAGCAATATCAATGCAACCAAACCGGCAAAAATACCTGCGGCCCCTGCTACCTGCCACCAGTTGTCTTTTTTGACTTCAGGCACTGGAATGAGAACTGTAGTTGGCACGGACTCTGCCACCTCAAAAACAAAGTCGTCATCTACCTTACCTAATATATCAGCAACTGAGCTTCCATCCGTCATTTCCCCCCTCAACTGTTTGATATTCACATCCTCACACGTAATTTCACAAACAATAGTTTTTCGTCCTTTTAACTGATATTTTGCCAATGTCTGCCATTTAAAAAAGTGGGGTTCTCTTCCGGAATTACTGCACATAATACAGTTACAAGGAACCAATTCGTCAAACCGGACCTTTCGATTGAAATCATCATATATATCACCAAAATCACGACGAATAATGGCCAGTAATGCTTTTTTGTTGTCTTTGTCACCTTCAATATCAATCCGAATTTGCCGTTTTTGCTCATCGGCAATTATTGACGCCTTTGCACCATCAGACGCCACAATAACACCGTATTTCCAAAACAGTTCTTCGACTATTAATTTGTGGATTTTGACAATAAACCTGGTGAGCAACCCGGCAGGCATAAACTCGAATTGGTAGATGAAAGTCATTCGACCATCAGGTTCTATCGGCTTGTATGCTTTGGGGTTGGCGGGTAGTAATTCTGGCGCGATATATATCGCCACTATTGCCTAATTGAAAACACAATTCATAGCGATTCATGATGGCTAGCAGTTCCGGCAACTTATCTTTATATTTGTCGTCTTGCCAAATGTCTTCTAAATCCTGATGACAGAATTTTCCATTATTCTGTTCAACTGCCGGTGTATCCAAAACATTGTATACGGCATCTACAACCCAATCGGGATCGATAACGACCATCTTCTTAAGCAGCGGGTCTTTTTGATAATGGACGATGATGCCCAAGTCATGAAAATACTGACTCAAGAAATCAGCCTGTTTCGCTGTTAAATCATGATCAGCACAAATCTCGACATACTGTTGATAGGAGATGTGGTGCGATTCTTTTTTAGCTTCCAGCTCTTGTCGAATATCAACCCATGCTTTAGGTAATTCGTCTCCGACTTGCGGTAACTTTCGAATCCCCGCTCTAATCTGTTCAAGTAAATTATCAATGGTTGCTTCGTTACCGTCTTTACAGCTTACATCGACAAAATCAACAATATTAGGGAAAAGCTGTTTGTATTTTTCAGTAGGCAGCTTTTTACAGCGTAAATCTGTTTTGTTCTGAACCACAATAACCGGACTGCCATT
>JABSOG010001037.1 GCA_013216025.1 Algicola sp.
CACCCCATGATGGAACAGGCCCTGCCCCGCCTGCTAGTATTGGCCAAAGAAATATTCGAACCCAGAACCACCGCCGACAACCTGCAACTGATCCTTAACCTCACCACCGCGCCTGAACAACAAAAAATGCTGCAAAAAGCCATCGACGCTTTGCTAGCTTGTGAACAGGATTTGATTGACGGGGACTAACCTATCGTATAGGTTCCTGTGTGATTTCCATTTAGGGACCTGACAACCTATACTAAAGTTACAATCCAACCTTGGGAAACGCCCATGAAAACCCTCATCCCGCTGTTTGTCGGCCTATTGATATTAGCCCCTATCAGCTCATCTCAAGCCGCCACCGTGTGTATTTACAATGACTGGAGTCAAGATGTGCCAGTTACCATAGAATGGACTAAAAAGGAATGGCGCGGGGCCGGTCAGATCATCGTAAAAACAGCTAAAGAATGCACAGTTAACGTTTATACAGTCCCTGCCAAGCACAGCCAGATATTCGGTTGCTCCAAAAAAGGTTATGAAGCCGATATTAAAGTGTTGTGGCTGGGATACAAAGGCTATTACAACACCATCTGGAAGCGCGGTAATAAAATGGATCGCTGCCACGACAACAGCTCATTGACATTTAGGTCTAACGGACGGGGTTTTAATATTTACAACAAAAAAGGATGGTAAATTATTTGGTCGCCCGGTAGGTTTTACCCGCTTTTAACGCATTGATAACCCCGTAATCGGTGGCAAACTTAACCGGGTGCGACACTCGTTTTTGCCCCGATATCGCCGAATGAACCGAAAAATGCAGGTGAGGATTAGAACTCCAGCCGGTATTACCCGACAGTGCAATGGCCTGCCCCCGTTTGACAAATTGCCCGTGCTTGACCAAAGCGCCTTGGTATTTGAGGTGGAAGTATTCGCCAAGGCTGCCATCTGCATGGCGAATGGCGATATAATTGCCATCATTGCGGAATTTTTTATTGGCACCGCCCTTATTCGAATCTTGTTTTACACCAACAACAGTCCCCTGTCTGGCCGCATGAATTAAGGTGCCTTGGGGCATAGAAAAATCCACCCCATATTGATTGTCAGCATAATGACTCGAACGCCCGTTAAATCCCTGGGTGAGTCTAAAAGCGGCATTGGTGGCGAAGGGTAAACGATAAACATGGTCGTTATCATGCTGAATATTGAGCGCCCCCCTTTGATAGTAATATTTGTAACTCCACCGCCATTTTTTTTTCGAATCTTTGACTTTCAAACGAAACGCCAGCGTTTTGCTATTACCCTGATAAGTGCTGTTAAGCGGCTGTAATTGTTCAATAATCACATTGGTCAAAGTAAACTTAAGGTATACGGTCAGCGGGGCGTAGGTTTTGTTTTGAACCCAAACTTTAACTTGTTTATTGGCCTGCACAGTCTCAACACACATAATCCCCGTCGAGCACGTTTGCTTGGCCAGACAGTGTCCACCATAAAACGCGATTAAAAGTATAAAAAACCCAATTGATTTGTTCATTGCAGGTCTCCTTGTCGTTATTGAGTATCGCTTGACGTGATTAATTAGCACTTGTCGTAATTAATAGTAGGAGATAACAGGATTTTTGGGTGCAGGGGAAATATTCAAGTTATAAACAGTAGGTTTGACGTTCTTTTCTCAGAAAAAATGGCTCTCGATGAGCTACACTTCACTTCGTCCAATCAGCCAATGCCAAATAATGTTCGAGGTGATAAAAAGCCTTGTCATTCGTCACCAAAACAGCTTCTTGTTCAAAGGCGTGAGCAGCTATCAGCATATCCATGCAACTTAATGATTTTCCTTCGCTTTCACAAGCGCTGCGTAAATGGGCATAAGCTTTGGCGGCGTCAGAATTGAAAGGAACAACAGTCACTCTGATTAAAAATTCATTAACGACTTTAGGCAGTTGGGTCGCTTGTGGCTTTTTGGCGACACCCAGCAATAATTCAGCCTCAGTGATTGACGAAATACAAACGGCACTCATAGGAATTTTTTGCAGCTGCTCCCTGACCTTTGTCGACCCCTTAATAATAAAACTGGCAATGTTCGTATCGAGCATATAGCGTTGGTTTTTGTTCAAAACAAATCCCGTTCTGGCGCGTCTTCTTGCTCGCGGTCAGCCATAAAATCTTGTGGCACCTTTGCAGTATCGACCAAGGCAAAAAAGTCATCCCAACCACCCGGCTTTTTCGAAAGTACCACATCACCGGTATCCGGATCATGTCGAATGAATACCTCATCACAATCAAAACGAAAATTAACCGGCAACCGTACCGCCTGAGAGCGGCCATTCATAAATAACTTTGCAGTTTGTTTCATCGTTTCGAGTCCTTCATTTGCGTTGGGTATATACCATAGTATATGCCTGTTTTGATTTGCTTGCAAAAAGCCGATAACAGGCGTCAGGTTCTCTTCACCCCAAACAACCCAGCATAAAGTACGGGCACCACGCCAAGCGTAAGTACAGTACCAATCCCCAAACCAAACGCCAGCACAACGGCCAACCCGTAAAACAGCGGATCGTTGTTTATGATCAACGGCATCAGCCCCATGATGGTGGTGATTGTTGTCATCGCGATGGGTCGCAGTCTGGTGATGCATGAACTGACAATAGCGTCATACGCGCTTTTGCCCGATGCTCTTTCTATGTCGATTCGGTCGATTAATACAATGCCGTTGTTGATGATGATGCCTGCCAGCGAGTAGATGCCTAACGTCACCATAAAGCCAAATGGGGCGTCAATGACGAGCAGGCCGCTAACCGTGCCTATCATCGACAGTGGTATGGTCAATACAATGATCAGCGCCCTGCGGTAGGAGTTGAACTGCATCACCA
>JABSOG010001038.1 GCA_013216025.1 Algicola sp.
GACCGCCACGATCCCCGCGACCGCTATAGCTTCATCAACAACACCGTCATTGCTCTGCATGCAGACGCCAAAGGCTCCTTGTGGATTGGCACCAATGGCGGTTTGAACCGGTACGACAGCAGCACCGGATTATTTAACCACTACCGCCATGACCCATTAGACCCCACCAGTCTCAGTCATGATTTTATCTATAGCGTATTTGAAGACTCCAAGGGCGATTTGTGGGTGGGCACCCAGCGCGGGGGGCTGAATCGACTTGGCCGCGACAGCGAGCAATTTGAACATTTTCGCCATCAAGCCAATGTGCCCAACAGCCTCAGCCATGACGAGGTTTGGGTGATCACCGAAGACGCCGAGGAGGTTCTGTGGGTCGGCACTTTGAACGGATTAAATCAATACGATCCAAAAACCGGCGGATTCACACTTTATAACTTTGATGCTACAGACCAGCGCAGTTTGAGCGACTCCCGGATCACCGCTATTTATGACGACCCTCAGGGCACGCTTTGGGTTGGCACTCTCGGTGGGGGGATTAATCGTTTCGACAAAAAAACAGGTGACTTCACTCGCTTCAGTCACGTCGATGCCGACCCGCACAGTCTTGGTCATAATTTGGTGACCAGCATCTATCAAGACAGCCGGGGTATTTTATGGGTGGGCACTTATGGCGGTGGCCTCAATAAATTCGATTCACAAACCGGCGGGTTTGTTCAATACCGCGTAAAGGACGGTTTGGCCAACGATGGGGTTTATGGCATCGTTGAAGACAGCGAAAGTTTTTTGTGGATCAGCACTAATCAAGGCCTGAGCAAGTTTGACCTGCAAACCGAAGTGTTTCGCAATTACTCGGCCGTTGATGGCCTGCAAAGCAACGAATTCAACTATGGTGCCTATTTTATCAGTCCTCGGGGCGAGATTTTTTTTGGTGGCGGCAACGGCTTCAACCGCTTTTTCGCGCAAGACATCAAAGACAATACCCACCAACCGAAAATTGCGTTTACCGAATTCCTCTTATTTAACCAGCCGGTACCCATTGAACCGGGCAGCACAAACTCTAAAAACTTTATCCTCGACAAAGCCATCAATAGCCTAGATACACTCAGGTTAGGGTATCAGCAAGATTTGATGTCCTTTTCATTTTCGGCGCTTGATTTTACCGACCCTAAGCATAATCAATACGCTTATAGACTCGAAGGGTGGGACCGGGACTGGATTAAGACCTCGGCAAAAAATCGCCGGGCAACTTATACCAACATACCTGCCGGTCATTATACTTTGCGAGTCAGGGCGTCTAATGCCGACGGTTTTTGGAATGACGAGGGTAAGTCGTTGAAAATATCGATTGCCCCGGCGCCCTGGAAAACCTGGTGGGCCAACACCTTTTATGGTGTATTTATCATTGGTTTGTTGTTGTCTTTTGTTCATGCCCAACGTCTTAAAGTCAGGGCTCATCTGCAAAAAGTACTCGACGAACAGGCCATCAACCAACAACTTAAACAGGTCGACAAACTCAAAGACGAATTTTTGGCCAATACCTCCCACGAATTGCGCACTCCGCTTAACGGCATTATCGGATTAACCGAATCGCTGATTGATGGTGTTGCCGGTCAGCTGCCTGAACTGGCCAATCACAATTTATCGATGGTGGTGGCGAGCGGTAAACGGCTGGCCAATCTGGTTAACGATATTCTCGATTTTTCTAAGTTGAAAAATCATATCCTCAACATTGACGCCAAAGCGATAGATGTAAAAAGTCTGGTTGAAGTGGTATTGACGCTGTCGTTGCCTTTGCTGAAAGAGAAAAAACTGAGCTGCGTCAATGCCATCAACCATGGACTTTCCCCGGTATTAGCCGACGAGAACCGGGTTCAGCAAATTCTTCATAATTTGGTGGGCAATGCCATTAAGTTTTCACAAAACGGCAAAATTATCATTGCCGGGGAAGTGGTTGGCAAGCAAGTTAAAATCAGCGTCACCGATTGCGGTATAGGCATACCGACAGACAAATTTGACACCATTTTTGAGTCTTTTGAACAACTAGAAGGCGAGGCCGCACGATCATACAGTGGCACAGGATTGGGTTTGGCTGTCTCTAAACAGTTGGTTGAATTACATGGCGGGCAAATATCCGTTGAATCTGTTGTTGGTAAAGGGTCGGTGTTCAGTTTTACCTTGCCTGTGGCGTCGCCCGGCACTGAGGTGCTTAAAGTCACCGACAGTCACTGCGTTTCGCGTTTACATATGGTTGAACATCCGGTGCGGACCGTACCATTAATAACGGGGGGATTATCACAGGGACAATCATCACAGGGCCCAGCATCAAAGGCGCCACTGCGCGAAAAGGCTACCCTGCCTAGCGCCAACAAGTCATTTCGCATTTTACTGGTTGATGATGAACCGGTCAATCTTCAGGTATTGAACAATCATCTGTTGATGGAAAATTATCAATTGGTTGAAGCCCAAAGTGGCGAAATGGCGCTAAAGGCGCTCAAAGAAGATGGGCCGTTTGATTTGGTTTTGCTCGATATCATGATGCCCAAAATATCCGGTTACGAGGTGTGCGAAAAGCTACGTAAAACCTGGCCAGTACACGAATTACCGGTGATTTTCTTAACCGCTAAAAATCAGGTGTCAGACTTGGTTGAAAGTTTCTCGGTGGGGGCCAACGACTATCTTAGCAAACCGATAGCCAAACACGAATTGCTCAAGCGAGTTGAGACGCACTTGATGTTGCTCGACGTTAACCGCAACCTTGAGCAAAAAGTGGCCGAACGCACCGTGGCGCTCGAACGGGCAACTCATGCCAAATCAGATTTTCTCGCCAAGATGAGTCATCAAATTCCCA
>JABSOG010000103.1 GCA_013216025.1 Algicola sp.
TTGGTTTTCGTTGTATTCGAAAAACCGTCCTTCGAGTCCTTCACAAACTAGGGTGTTGCCATTTTTTAAGCGCTGCGCGCCAGAGATATGGCTGGAATAAAAGCTGCCGTTTACCCCTTCGCCATATTTTGACAATACCGCGCCCGGTCGGCAGTTGCCTTCATAACAAATCTCTTCGACTGTCGAAAAGTCACCAGCGGGTCGGTTCATGCCGTTGTTAAATAACAAAATATTGCCAGCGCCGGGCAAACCGGGTTCAATCCATTGCACGTCATGCTGACCAAAAAGTGTTTGTCGACCTGCGCGACCTTGGCTTGCCGGGTTACCCGCACGGTAAACTATGCCTTTTGAAGCATCGGCGTGGTCGAGCACCCAATACTCGTTAAAATTGTGCACGCTTATCATGATCAGGTCTTTTTCGACGTTGTAATCAACCGCATTGGCATGGCCCCAATCGGATGAACCACGACCACTAAAATAGTTTAAATCAACTTTGTTGGGGTGGGCCGCGATGTTGTCGACGTAATTGTAGGTGATACTTTGATCGACATTTTGCACAATATGGTCCCAAGCACTCCAACGCCACACTATTTCGCCGTCAACACAAGGGTTGGTGGCACTGGCACGACATATTTCGTATACAGCATCAGCCCATAGTGTTTCGTCTTCGATGCTGGTTCGGCCTAGTGCCAACGCTTCGTCGGCGGTTTTGGCTTCCCACGCTAACACCAGAATATTGCCATTGGGCAGTTGTTCGGCGTCGTGATGGCTCATGTAAGTTTCTGACGCGATGGTTGCACTCCAAACGACATTGCTTTGCCAATCGAGAATTTCGAGCATACCACCGGCATTGCCAGTGAATGTGGCAGGCGTTTCGGGCACAGCGGCGGTACGTAACAATTCACCCGATTCGAGCAAATAAGTCGACAAAGCCGGGCGATGTTCGCTGTGCCAGGTATGAACGGTAGTCCCGGTTTTGTCAATGAGAAAAGTATCGAGTGTGCCATTGGGGGTAAACAGAGTGTACTCATCTTGGTCGGGCGTTAATGTGTTGGCGGTGACGACACTACTAAAAGCGCTCGCGACAGCAATAAATGAAGCCAATAGGGGGGTGGTATTACGGTTGAACATGGAACAGCCTTTATTATTTTATGAATATTAAAGCTATACAACGGGTTCATTTGGATTTGGTTGACGTGCAGGGATGCACTAAATCCGAGAATGCATGGATGCATAGGAACGGTGACGTGCAGGGATGCACTAAATCCGAGAATGCATGGAATCCAGTTAGAAGGGTAATTTTTCCTAACTTTACTCAAAATGAAGGAGTGTCAGTCGCTTTAAGAAAAATAGAAAATAGTTACTTTTGACCCTTTTACTTGTGATTGACTAATTTTTTTTTAAAAAATCATCCTGATTTAACCGTAATATTCACTTCAAAAATCAGCCTTTATATTTTACTCACAAAGGTCTTTTAAACTGGATTTTATCCAGTGGTATTTGAGCGTTTCACCACCATAAAGACCAAAATTAAAGTGGTACGGCTGTAAAAATACGTCACAGTATGCCGTGTAATGTAAAAAATCGGACATAATTTCTGATTATCAGTATAATTTTATGATTTTTATCCCCATTTTTATTTTGGACTGTAGGTAGGGAAATTGGTAGGCGAATTGTCGTCGTTTTTAAGCAAAAAATAACCTAATCAATTGAAAGTAATATAGAAATTTAAAAAATAAAATGTGTTGACAATTCAAAAATCGATCGATACGATGGCTGCTCTTTTAGTATAAACGGACGGAATAACATGAACATAAAGCACTTAACCCTATCTTTACTTTTAGCTTTACCTACTGCCAATGCGTTGGCAACAAACCTAATGCCTATAATTGCTGACGAGGACAAAGTCCCCGTGCTGAACAACGACATTCGAATGGTGGATAACAACGTTCAGTCGCTACATAGCTACACTCAATCGCAAAGCGGTAACACGGTATCGGTGGTCGGTGCACCTGCAACGCCTTCTACTTATCCTGGGAACGGTGGCAACAGTTACAGACCAGTGGCTTTGTCTTACACAATTCCATATTACAGTGTGTCGGGTGCGACTTATTATAAACTATACGAGAGTACGACTGACTCAAATTATAGTGAGGTCTACTCTGGCAGCCAGTTGTCTGCCAGTTTCACTCATTACAGTTCTGGCTATCGCTATTACAAGTACAAAGCCTGTAATAGCGCTGGTTGTAGTGATTTGAGTCCATGGCGTCGAATGTACATCTACGGATCGCCAAGTAACCCGAAAAACTTAAGTATTACGCCACTTGGTGTGACTGAGGGTACCTCGTATAATGTGTATTGGACACCTTCGGGTGGCGCAGTCGACGGCACGGTTTACGGTATTTACGAGGGCTTTAATGGTGGTAGTCAAACCCTGGTGGCAACAAGAACTCGTCAGCACTGGAGTGAAACCAGCTATTCATATTCAACCAGCAAGCAAGTTGATGGTGATTACACCTACAGTATTCAAGCCTGTAGCCTTAATGCAGGATGTAGTGGCATGGTGACAACTACACAAACGGTAATAGACGCACCAGAACCTGTGAACACAGCCCCTACAGCCCTCTCTAGGACAGTTCATACGACCGCTTGCCAAACTAGAACCGTTGGTGATTTAGGTACGGATGCTGAAGATAACGACACTGATCTTAATGTACATATTATCTCTGGTTATCACGAACAGATAGGTCGTACCACTGTTGCGGATGGCGGGCTCATTTTTGACCCTATCGGCTGCCTCGGTACTGCGGTAGTATCTATTAAATTTTATATTACTGATAGTCAGGGAGTAAGATCGGCAGAAGACGGAAAAGTAACTCTCATGGTATTTTAAACCAGCGTCTGTTTTTTTGGGTCGGTTGCGTATTCAATAATGATACATTTCATTCATTGAAGACGCCGCCTGGCCCTTTATATATAGAGAAGTATTCAAGGACAGTCACATTTAAAGGATAAATAATAGACAGACTCAAATCCCTAATCTAGAATTTTAAAGCGTTTAAAAATTATCCTCTTACATGGAATGTATATTATGGCTCAAGCTCGGAGCACCCTCATTGATTATCAAACCACCCCTTATTATCACGCGCTCAGTCGTTGCATTCGTCGAGCCTATTTATGTGGCGAAGACGAACTAACCGGCAAGTATTGCAGTGACTGTCCTTAGGAGCCTTCTTTTTAGAGGCATCTATTCTCAACAACATTAAGGATAAACCAAGGAACTTTAGCGCAACACTTGCTTTAACTTGGCTAAACGTCTAATTTGAGCCGCTATTTCAGTGTTCTCGAAACGCGAATTTTAAACAGGACAGTTAAGCGGATGAAAAACATTTCAATATTTGCAAAAGTGATCGTCAGTTACAGCATCCTGTTGATGTTGATCCTTTTCATTGGGGCATACAACTATAATCAATTGAACAAAACGGTCGAAAGTTACCATAGTTTACTGCGTGATTCGACCGTTATTGACGACGTCCGTTCAATGCAGGTCGATTTTAAGAAGCAAGTTCAGGAGTGGAAAAACATTCTGATCCGTGGCCATGTTCAGGCGGATTTCAGTAAGTATCATGGCCGTTTTTTGAATCAATATGACCTTGTACGTGAGCGTGGCGCGGTGTTGTTAAGGTATCCGTTACCGACCCGAGACTTGGCTATTTTGCAGCAATTTCTAAAGGCGCATCAACAACTGCAAAGTGAATATGTTGAGGGCGTGGCATTGTTTTCGGCATCAATCTATTCCGATTACCAATCGACAGACGCTCTCGTTAGAGGCAAAGACCGATCGCCAACCGATTTGCTGGATAAACTGACGGCCAATATTCTCCATCACATTAAGCTCGAAAGAGTGGCGATTCAAGTTGAGACTGCGCAGGTGAAAGTTATCACGGTGTCGGTGTTGATTATTACCTTGCTGTTGGCGTCTTTATTGTCGATTTTTTTGGCGTTAACTATTTCCCGCTTGTACGCCAAGCAAGAACGCATTGCGGTCAGTCTGTCGAAATACCTGTCACCACAAATTCACAAGTTTATCTTTTCGGGTGAACGAAAAGTCAAAGTCGAAACTCACCGCAAAAATCTCACGGTGTTTTTCTCGGATATTCAAGGCTTTACCCAGTTGACCGATACAGTAGAACCCGAAACATTGACGACATTGCTCAATGAATATTTCAATGAAATGTCGACCATCGCACTGAGATACGGTGGCACTGTCGATAAATTCATGGGTGATGCCATCATGATTTTTTATGGCGACCCCGAATCTAAGGGCTGCAAACAGGATGCTCTAGATTGTCTGCTGATGGCACTAGAGATGCGAGAGTGTATGAAAGGTTTGCGCGAAAAATGGCAAACCGAAGGTATATACGAACCCTTGCAAATTCGCGCCGGGGTGAATTCGGGTTATTGTACAGTGGGTAATTTCGGATCAGAAGACCGTCTTGATTACACCATTATTGGTGGCATGGTGAACCTAGCCAGTAGGCTTGAGTCGGTTGCCGAGCCCAATGACATTATCATTTCGCACCAAACCTATGCGCTGGTCAAAGACATCATTTACTGCGAAAAAAGAAGCAAAATACAGGTCAAAGGCATTGCTCACCCGGTTCAAACTTACCGGGTGGTCGATATCCACGAAAAGGTTAGAAAGGCACATGCTGAGCTCAAAGATGACCTGCACAAAGTACTCGAAAAAATCTATCCGTTTGAACTGTCTGATGACGAAAGGTCACAAATTGGCAAGATTTTGGAGGATAAACGCGATAAATTAAAAGTTGATGTGTGACATCGGTTAGTTGGTTGTCTTTAAACCCAAGATAGGATCCGGAACGCCCCCTAATATAGTACTTGCAACTTTGATAGCCTTTGCGGTCGCACCGGCAACCGCTTTTATTACCGCAGGACTGGTAGATGCAGATGCCGTGATGCATTTTAGGGATAAAAGCCTTGCATAGGTCTCTTTTTCTTCAAGGTATTGGTATTTAAGCTCATACTCAGTGGCGCCACTTGTCATCTTGGCTGTATTACGCCCAAGCTTACCGCCGATTGCATGAAACATTGTACTACCTATGATGTCATCACCAATAGAATCAGAGAATCACTGTAATGATAACTATGCCGTACTTACGGATATGTCTACAAAACATTATTTGCTGATTGTTCGAAATTAGTACATATTCAGGTTATTTAACGATGTGTAGGTTTTTTCATCATGACTTGTGGCGTGCCTAGCCCGAGAAAATCAATGCCACGTATAATCAGTCACCTGCCGAATAAAATTCGGCCCATGCTGTATTGCACGGGCCGTTCATCTCATTAGCATAAAATCGCTTTATCTGCCGCGTCAGTAAAAATTTAGTCGTCGTTCTTCTTGTCTTTCCATGTCTGATTAATCAACTCATAACCGATTTTGGCTTCAACCAAAAATGGGTCAACATCAAAATGGGCGGCGTTGTCGAGTGTCACAAAGGTGATGTCGGCGTCAGGCTGGGTGATTTTAAGCTCGTTGATGTAAGGTACCGTTACCGCAATTGGCACGTTTTGGTCGGCGTGTGAGTTGATGACGTACACCGGAATGTCCCACTGTGCAGTGATTTTGGGCATGGCCAGCATGTGCTCTATCAATTCTTCTGGGGTTTGCGGCTGTACATCACTTGGCTCCATGTAGCGTGGTGCGCCCGAGATTGGCATAATGGCCGAGAATTGGTCTTGATGATCTGCTCCTACTGACCAAGTGCCAAATCCACCAGCGCTGTAGCCTGTTAGCAAAATTCTGTTGTCGTTGATTGAGTAGGTTTCTTTGATGTCGTCCATCAAATCTAACAAGGCATCAGTGTTTTCTGGGGCGTGCCAGCCAGCAGCCAAGGCGCTTGGTGCGATGATAATGGCATTGCTGAAGGTCGGGCTCATCATCCATTCCATAAACTGAAAACCATATTCCAGTGGTGCCGCTTCGCCGCCCCAGCCGTAATGCAAGGCGACAACCAAAGGCATGTTTTTACGTTTGTCGGCGTTTTTGGGTAGGTGCAAACCATAACCGTAACTTGTGCCATCGGCCAACTGGGTGGTTTGTGAATAGTCACCTTGAGTAGTGGGCATGTCTTGTGCCTGTGCTGTCATTGTGTGGGTACTGCAAACGCCTACGAATAAGGCTACAGATACAAATCGTTTGAAATCATTCATCTTAACTTTCCTTTTTTTACATACGTACTAAGTGATATCGTCTTGTGCTGTTTGTTGATGCTTTTGATTCGCACTGGACGATATCGACGCGGTGAGTAATATTAAATCTTGTCAGGAGACTCAAATATTATTTTAGTCGCAGTGTTTTTTCTTTTTCCAAGCTTGTTTAATCAATCTAAAGCCGATTTTTGCTTCAACCAAAAATGGTTCAACATCAAAATGTGCGGCTTCGTCGAGTGTCACAAAGGTGATGTCGGCATCTGGCTGGGTGATTTTAAGGCCGTTGATATAAGGTGTGGTCAACGAAATTGGCACGTTTTGATCGGCGTGTGAGTTGATAACATACACCGGAATATCCCATTGTGTGTTAATTTCTGGCAAGCTCAACAGATGCTCTAACATTTGTTCTGGCGTTTCAGGCGGTACGTCGAAAGGTTCCATGTATCGTGGCGCGCCCGAGATTGGCATGATGGCCGAGAATGCTTCCTGATGATCTGCACCTATTGCCCAAGTGCCAAAACCACCAGCGCTGTAGCCTGTTAGTAAAATTCTTTCGTCGTTGATTGAGTAAGTTTCTTTGATGTCGTCCATCAAATCTAGCAGGGCATCGGTGTTTGCCGGTGCGTGCCAGCTATCGGCCAAAGAACTTGGGGCGATAATAATGGCATTTTTGAAAGTCGGACTCATCATCCATTCCATAAACTGAAAACCCTGATCTAGCGGCGCCGCGTCACCTTCCCAGCCGTAATGCAAGGCCACCACTAAAGGCATGTTTTTACGCTTGTCGACGTTTTTGGGTAGATGCAAACCATAACCGTAACTGGTGCCATCGGCCAATTGAGTGGTTTGTGAATAGTCGCCTTGCGCGGTGGGCATATCTTGTGTTTGTTCTGCTATTGCTGGAGTGCTGCTGACGCTTACGAACAACGCTGCAAATACAAATCGTTTGAAATCATTCATCTTAACTTTCCTTTATTTACACATGTACTAAGTGATATCGTCTTGTGCTGTTTGTTGATGTTGCTGCTTAGCTTTGTTGGTTAGCACTGGACGATGTCGATTCGAGATGCCCTTTCGCATCGAGATGCACTATTGCACCGACCCCCAATCTAGGCATAGAAATTATCAGACGACCTATAAAAACTATCAGACAAGGCCCGTTTTCAAAGGGCTGCATCGACGGGTGAGTGAAAATAAATTTTGTCAGGAGACTCAAATATGACAATGTCGAGTGTGATCAATCGATGTATTTTGGTTTTTTTGTGCTTTTTTATGAGCATCGCCTTAGCTCAAACCCAACTGAAATTCGAAGCGTTGTCGCCACAAGGTGGTTTGCTTTCACCCTTTGTTCGTTCGATGGTTGAAGATCACAATGGCTTTTTGTGGATTGGCAGCCAAACCGGTTTGCAACGATTCGACGGTCAGCAATATAAAAACTACCACAATGTGTCGGGTGATAAATCGAGCTTGGCGAGTAATGTGATCTCCGACTTGTTGGTCGACGATGACAATCAATTGTGGGTGGCGACCAAAAGGGGGTTGAACATTTACAGCCAGCACACCGAACAATTTCGCTTGTTTGATTTTAAGTTGAACGCTCAAGAATCCTTGGTGGCCAGTCAGATAAGAACGCTCTTTTTACAGGAGAGCGAGGATGAAAACCGTTTGATCTGGATTGGTACTCACTTGGGACTAACCCGGTTTAATGTCAAAATCCAACAAATCACTCATTTTAGACATTTTGAGGTTAACGCCCTCAGCGCCATCGATCAGCAAACGATGTTGGTTGGTACCTTGGGAAACGGATTGTATCTATTAGACATCACCACCCAGACTTTTACCGCCATCGAATCCTCCGCTGCCGATTTAAGCAAAACGCGTATTACCGATATCTTAAAAGTTGGCGAGGACGAATACTATGTGGCCACCTGGGGACACGGCATATTCACCTATCGGCATGACGGCCATAACCTAGAGCGTTCACCTTTTGTCTTGCCCAGTCTAAGGGTTCGGGCCATTGAGCGGGAGAACAATGGTTTGTATTGGGTGGCAACGGGCAAGGGGTTGCATATTTTTGATTCGCCCACAGACACCAACCCTTATCCGGTGCAGTTGAGTACGCAAGAGGCCTCGGACGATGCCGAGCAGCGGGTGTCGAATTTGTATCGTGGCAAGAATGGCGATCTTTGGATCAGCACATTGGGTTATGGTTTATTTAAGTTCTCAAACCGATCGCGTCAGTTTGAATATCATGTGCCCAGCAAACCCGGTGATAAAGGGCTGCAAAACCGGGTGGTGATTGCTTTTGCCGAGTCGCCCAATGGACTGATTTATGTTGCCAAATTGTCGGGTAATATCTCGGTGTTTAATCCACAAGACAAATCGTTTAAACATCGGGTGTTTTTGAACAATGGCGTGCCTTTGGGGCGGATTATCACAGGCGTAGTGGCTTTGTCGAATGATGAGCTGTTGGTCAGCAGCTTTCCGGGTACGTTCAGGGTCAGCTCTCACATTCAAAGCCAAGAGATCACCACCACAAAACAGTATGACTTACTCAAGAACCTGTCTTTGGTGTCGAGCAATCAAACCCGTGATGGGCCGACTATTTTGGCTTATTCTCAAACCGAATTGGTGTTGCTGGCAACGGACCCTCAAGGCGACTTGTTCATCAAACACCGTTTTGACCATAACCTGCAAGAACTCATCGACAGCAACGTGCAAAAAATATCGAACCACTACATTACGCCAGAGCAAGACATGTACGTGGCCGATGTGGCTGGTGGCATTGCCAAAATCAGTGATTATACTTCCGACAAACCTCAGCTTTCAGTCGTGCGCGTGCGCGATCATGCATTCATCGACAGCATCATTGTCGACAACAATCAAAACCTGTGGATTGCGATGGAAGGCTCAAAACTGGTGATACAGCCGCCAAACGGCGAACCTTATTACTTTGACGGCATTAGTGGATACACTACGGGGTTTGGTTCGCTGCAATACAACCCGGCAACAGACCAACTGTGGTTAACCTCAAGCAGGGGGTTGTCGAGCATTAATCTTAAGACCAAAGCTGTTCACCATTACGATGAATTGGACGGGGTCGAAAAGTATCTCGAAGAAACCGGCGCAACCTTGCGCTCGAAAGATGGTTACCTGTATTTTGGTGCTCGTAATGGGTTTAACCGCTTTTTGCCGGGTAAAACCGAACCTGACTTAAACCCCATTACTGTAAGGCTCACCGGTTTTTTATTGGCCGGGAAACCGGTCAAACCGCAGTTGAATACGGGGGCAATATTGCGAAAATCCATCGCTAACGCCCAAATCATAGAACTGACTCACGACCAAAACGCCTTTGGTTTCGAATTCTCGGGTGTGTTGGCGCCTTTTAATAAAAGCATCACCTATGCCTATCAATTGGCGGGTATTGAGCGTGATTGGACTTACGTTTCGAGTCAAAAACGCTTTGCCAATTACACCAATATTCCACCGGGCGAGTATACCTTTAGAGCCAAAGCCAAAAGTAAAAATAATGTGTGGAGTGATGTTGAGGCTGGCGTGGTCATTGTTATTTCGCCACCTTGGTGGAGAACGATGCCGGCCTATTTTTTCTATCTGGTGTTGGTGGTTCTAACCGTTTCTGTCATTGTCAAAATTCGCACCGTGACCTTGTCTAAACGCGCGATTGAGCTTGAAGCCTCGGTAAGGCAACGCACCACAGAGCTGGCGCTCGAAAAGAAAAAGGTTGAGCAACTGCTGGTCAAAAAAGACGAAGAGTTTGCCAATATTTCTCATGAGTTCAGAACGCCTTTGACGCTTATTTTGGGGCCTGTGCAACAGCTGATTAAAAAATTCACAGCGCCAGCCGACGCCGATCAGCTCAACATCATTGAACGAAACGGTTACCGCCTGCTGCGCATGGTCGACCAACTGCTTAACATCGAAACCTTTAAAGTTGAAGCCATCACCCACAAAGTTACGCAACATTTTGCCCACAGCGTGCAAACCATTCGGCTGGCGTTTATCCCGATGGCGCAAAACAAAAACATCACCATTGAGATTGAACAGATAGAGCCGATTTTCGCTGAGTTTACTCAAGATGCCTTTGAACAAATTCTGCTTAATCTGTTGTCTAACGCCATTAAATACACCCAAGACGGCGGGGCGATTTCGCTGTCTTTGGTGCGTATTAAGTCTAATCAGCTCAAATTGACGGTAAGCGACAGCGGCATTGGTATTTCGAAAGACCAGCAACAGGCGATATTCTCGCGCTTTCATCGGGTGCATAACGCCAAGACTCAACATGCCGTGGGCACCGGTATTGGCCTTGCGCTGGTGAAAAGCCTAGTTGAAGCACATCAGGGCAGTATTGAGGTGCAAAGTGAAGTGGGCAAGGGCACGCAGATAACGCTGTGTTTTCCCATCATCAACGAAATGCACAGTGAGGGTGAGAGCGAATCTGGGGTTGTTAAAATCAATGATGAGTTGATTAACAAAGAACTCAAAAGCATTGAACCGCATCCTGCTCTGAGTAAAGGTAAGAGCAGCGAAAATGACGATGGCCCCAATGCATCGTCAACCGTTCTGGTGATAGACGACAACGCCGATATGTTGACCTACATCAGTGCAAACCTGCTGATGGACCACCAAATACTGACTGCCACCAATGGCCGAGAAGGGCTTGAATTGGCGATAGAACAAGTGCCCGATTTGATTGTCAGCGATGTGATGATGCCCGAAATCGACGGTTATGAATTGGCCGACGCGCTGCGCGCAAACACCATCACCGCGCACATTCCCATTATATTGCTGACAGCCAAAGGCGACACCAACAGCAAGATTAAGGGCTTGAACAAACAGGTAGATGAATACCTGACCAAACCTTTTGACCTACAAGAGTTGAAGGTGCGGATCACCAATTTGCTGGAGATCCGAAAAATTCTGCGCAAACGCTTCGCCGTTGCACGGTTTGGCGTTGCGCAGATTGGCCGTTCGCAGTTTGACAATGAGGCTTTGGTTGCCCCGCAAGAAACGCAACCTTCTGAGCACGAACAGTTTTTGGCGGCACTAGACAAGATTTTGGACGGCGTATACAGCGATATGGAGCTGCGGGTTGGCTTTTTGGCTGAGGGTTTGAATATCAGCGAGCGGCAATTGTTCAGGAAATTAAAAAGCACGGTAGACATGAGTCCGACCGAATATTTACGTAATTTTCGCCTGTTAAAAGCGGCGGGTTTGCTGCGCCAAGGACAAAAACCAACGATCGTGGCGCTTGAGGTTGGGTTTTCTTCGGCCAGTTATTTTACCAAGTGTTTTAGAGCCCAGTTTGGAGTGGCGCCTTCTGAGTTTTAGTGGTTATATAAACACTCTGACCACCTTTCAGGCGAACCTCAGGACCATTGCTATACTGGTACTTCAAACCTTAATACCACATCCAAGCCAGCAAAGGTCACTAATATAATGTCTACAGTCCGAAAAACCCCCGGAGTTTATACTACCGAAGAAAATGCCTTTCCCAATTCAGTGGTGGCGGTCGAAACTGCAGTGCCTGCTTTTATCGGTTATACCCCGCAAGCCGAGTATGAAGGTGTGTCTTACACCAATAAAGCGACGAAGATCACTTCAATGGCAGAGTTCCAGGCTATATACACGTTGCCAGAACCAGCTGCACCGGCCGATCCTCCCCAGCAATATACCCCTCATTATTATTTGGTGGCGCAAGAATCAATGCCCGACAAAGGCGATCACATGACGATTGAAGGGACATATTATTCGATTTTACCCGACCCCAGCACCATTTATTATTTGTACAACAGCATTCGCTTGTTTTATGAAAATGGCGGAGGGGACGCTTATATTGTTTCTGTGGGCGGTTATGATTCGCAGTCCAACAAGTCGTTGGCTAATGCTGGTGACCAAATTGTTAACCCCAATGTTTCGCTCGATGCGTTAAAAGCGGGTTTGGCTTTGCTGAAAAACGAACAAGCACCCACCTTGTATATTTGCCCCGAGGCCACTTTGCTCAACGTGGCCGATAATGGCACCTTAATGCAGCTGATGTTGTTGCAGGCTAATGAAATGCAAACGGCAGAGTGCATTTTTGACATTATTGGCGGACGCGACCCAGATCCCATTTTATATACGCAAGACATTCAAACCTTCAGAGACAATACTGGCTCTGAAGGGCTTATGTATGGTGTCAGCTATTATCCTTTTGTTGATACTACCATTATGCAGTCTGGGGATATCGACTATACCAATTTCTTTGGCGGCGATGTTAAACAACTCGAACCACTGCTAAACCCATCAACAAACCCCAATGCAGATGCGGCCACAATACTTGGTCAGATAGAAAACCCGCCCTCAGATCCTTTGTCCGTCAGTCAATATAATGCAGCATTGATCAGTGCCAGCCCAACCTACGCTTTGATGGTTAACCATGCGCTGAGTCAAAGTAATATTTTACCACCCAGCGGTGGTATGGCTGGGGTTTATACAACCAACGACAATAACATGGGTGTATGGCAGGCACCGGCCAATGTGTCGATAGTTGGGGTTGCTGATTTGCCGATTAAACTTAGCGATTCGCAGCAAGAAAATTTGAATATTGACGTGGTGTCAGGTAAGTCGATTAACGCGATTCGCTATTTTAATGGGCAGGGCATATTGGTTTGGGGTGCTCGAACGCTCGACGGTAACTCTCAAGATTGGCGCTATATATCGGTTCGGCGCACCATGACAATGCTAGAACAGTCGTGCAAGCTGGCGGCAAGAGCGTATATGTTTGAGTCAAATGCTGCCAACACCTGGGCCGCGGTAAAAAGCATGATCAGCAGCTTTTTGAACTCAGTCTGGAGCGACGGTGGTTTGCAGGGGGCATCGGCTGCGGATGCTTTTTCGGTTGATATTGGTCTGGGTACAACCATGACTAGTGAGGATATACTCAACGGCATTATGCGAGTGAGTGTTAAGGTGGCACCGGTTCATCCGGCTGAGTTTATTGTGATCAGCTTTGAGCAAGAAATGGTTCAATCGGGTTAAATTTTATGGCACAGCCCAATAAAAAAGGCCCGACCAAAACCGTTGATGTTTATTGTGCCAAGTGCAAAGCGCCGCTGTTTAAATATCGCAAGGGCGGCAAAGGCTCACTGGTCAAATGCTTCAAAGAGCGGATCAGCAAAGACTACACTGTAGAGCCTTGCATTTGTCCTAATTGTCATGGTGTATTTGCTCGGGATACATTGGTACGTGGGGCGCCAGCTTTTAAGATTATTGGTGGTAAGGTGACATTTAAGTGATTGTATTTACTTGCTATGTATACAATTTATGAGGTTGAGATTCAAGCCTTCCCTACTTATTTCACATATACCAATACTATGATTTATAAATATTATGGCTTGATGGGTATACGCAATTAACGTACACTTTGGATTATGAAAGGCATATTCGTAGAATAAAGTATATTTGAAAAGCATCGGTCAGATTATCTGTCTGACGACGAATTTCAAAATCTACAGAATGAACTATTGGCAAATCCCTTAACGGGCGATGTCATACAGGGAAGTGGTGGTTTGCGTAAAATCCGGGTCGCGGCGAAAGGTAAAGGAAAACGGGGTGGTTCGAGGGTCATATATTACTACTATAACCGTTTTAGTCGTTTTTATTTGCTAACCATCTATGCAGCTCTTTATGGTAAGAAAGGAAATGTCGGATTTATCGACAACTCAAAAGAATCAGTAGAAAACTTTCCTGGAGGTTTGGTGTAATGAGCAAACGTGACCTTTTTTCTGAATTATCTACGGCACTGAGCGAAGCAAAACAACACAGCGAGGGGAAATTGACCTTGCGGACTCACGAGGTTGATACTAGTGGTCAATTTGATATTTCTCCTGATGAAATTGTGACCATACGTGAGGCGTTTAATATGTCCAGAGGGGTATTTGCAAAATACTTGCGTACTTCATCTCGAACACTGGAAAACTGGGAGCAAGGCCGTAGCGTGCCAAATGGCCAGGCCATTACTCTACTCCGGTTGGTTCAAACTCACCCTGAAACACTTGGTTATATTGCAGCTTTGTAAAGTAAGCAAAGGGTTGATAGCAGGGCTTACGGGTTTAAATCGATCAACGAATGTTTAAGGAATAGCAGCCCTGTTATCCAAACAGGCTTGATAAAAGTCGTTTGCCTTTTTAATTGAATCTACAATTGAAATTTTGCCGATTGATTGCCTGGTATCCACGGCAAGTCTTTTCATTTGCGGTAAATCTGATAACTCGGCTTTTTCGATAAAGTAGTTTATCGCTTTAAGGATTTGATTTTGTTGATCACCTTTAAAAAGCCGTAAATCTAGATTCGCTTCAAGGTTAAGTGTATTTAACACTGTCAACCATTCGTTTTTCGCTTCAATGCTCGGAAATTTTTTAATGTAATCAGGGTGATATAAGGAAATATTGACAATATTGATACCTTTAACTTCTGCGCCCGAATATTGTTTAAACCTTCCTCTCATCACAGTATCCATATACCAGCTGAATGGTTGACCAATTTCACCATTTAATACAAAGTCCTTTTCATCGTTTCCTGTATCAAACCCAATTCTAATTTCTTTAAGTGCCATTTATCACCCGCTTTATTAATCTGTTTTTCTTCAGTTCACTGGATGATGCTTAAAATAACCATACAGTTCTCTTGTGCTTAATAGTGTCAATTTCACTATATACGTCACCGTGTTGCCTGATATCTACCATGGATGTAAACAGCTTTTTGTGCTATCGCAATAACACAGAAAATGTAAACTAATACTGGCATTCATGCCATAAAAGATGGAAAGAGTTGGTTGAGTTTTCGCCATAACTTGCACTGACTTATGAGCGAGTACTAAAGCAGACTTAGAATGCCGATATAACAACGGCAATCAACGAAAAGTGGTATACCTTTGAGAGCTTAAACCCTTTCTTCCAACACCCCAACGATATTTCCTTACATGTTAGCCTTGGTTCAAGACACTTCAATTTTGCCCAAAGCAATCTTGTCCACTGAGATCATAGTGGCAATTGAAGAAGTTGGTACGGTATAAAGCTTGCCGTCAAGATTGTCGAAATCAAGTGAATTTAAATCAATCGAGTGTACTTGTGGTGAATCATACATGCGCACATAAAAAATCAGATTGGTCATGTCGGCAACAATAGTCCATTGAGTATAATCTTGGTCGGTGCCGCCAGCATTTATCACGCCCAATGGAATATCAACTGTGTTGAGTATATGAAACGCGAGGTTGGTCACTTCCTCGGCAGTGGCAACGGGTTTGGCCCAGTTTTTCATTGTTGCGACCCTGACAAATCGATCCCGTGGAGTAAAGCTGCCGGGTATGGCGACCAATCCTGTCCCTTGGCTTGGCGACTGACCACTAAAATAATTACCATCTTGTGATGGGGCATTGTCTGGGGTAAGGCACAAATAATTAGACATATTGGTTGTTTGCCATTCGAAACAAGGATCGTTTGTCAGCACCCCGTAATTGTTATTATATGAAACTTTTATTTGCCCGTTAAGTACCTCAATGCCAATGCTCTGCCCGGTGGCATCACTCACCGGAAAATGCGACAGTATTGCAGGTGCATTTTTC
>JABSOG010001039.1 GCA_013216025.1 Algicola sp.
GTCATGTCGCTTTACAAAGACCACATAGGCTCGGTCTGGGTTGGCACCGAAGGGGGCGGATTAAATCGCCAACGTGGCCCAGGCGATAAAGAAAGTCAGGGGTTTGACCATTTTAGACATCAGCCCAACAACCCGGGCAGTATCAGCGATGACCGGGTAAGAGCCGTTTTGCAAGATAGTTCACAAAGGTTATGGGTCGCCACGTTTGCGGGTTTAGACTACCTTGATGATGTCACTGTATCACCCAAAAATGCCACATTCAGGCACTTTAAACATGACCCAAACAACCCCAACAGCCTAAGTGTCAACAACATTAGCCTACTATACCAAGACCGCGAAGGCACATTGTGGATAGGCACCGCTGGCGATGGTTTGAGCCGATATAACTCCCACAATCAATCATTTGAGCATTTCAAGCATCAGCCGGACAATCCGCACAGTTTGAGCGATGACTCTGTAATGGATATATTTGAAGATGCACAAGGGCGATTTTGGATCGGCACCATGCGCGGTGGACTGAACCTGCTTAACCGAAAAACCAAAAAATTCAGCCATTTTAATCACGACAAAACAAACCCCAACAGCCTCAGTCACAACACCGTGAGTGTGATACACCAAGACCAACAACACAATCTGTGGATTGGCACCAACGGTGGTCTCAATAAACTTTCACCCGAACAGCAATTCAGCCATTATCGTGGACCACAGGGCCTGCCCAATGATGTGGTTTACGCCATTTTGGAAGACGCCAATGGCGCCCTGTGGCTCACCACCAATCAGGGCATATCAAAGTTTGATCCCACCACCGAACGCTTTAAAAATTATCAGGTTGGTGATGGTGTACAGAGCAACGAATTTAACAGCCAAGCATTTTATCAAGGTGGGGATGGCGAAATGTTGTTTGGTGGTATCAATGGTTTTAACCGTTTTTATCCACAAAATATAACGCCAGACCAACAGCAGGCGCCGTTGCGCTTCAGCGATTTTTTATTGCTCAATCAATCGGTCGATATTCAAACTCGCTCAAATAACGCCAATGCGCAATTTGTCTTAAGCAAAGCCATCGACCAACAGTCACACCTGCAACTGTCTGAGCAAATGTCATTGATTTCATTTGAGTTTGCCGCGCTTAACTTTCGCAATGTGATGAACAACCAATACCACTACAAATTAGAAGGACTAGACGAAGACTGGATAAAAGCCGATGCCCGCTTTCGCAGGGCCACTTACACCAAACTGCCGCCGGGTGAATTTACCCTGCGCGTCAAAGCCGCCAACAGCGACGGTTTTACCACCAACGAACTGGCTTTAACCATCACCGTGCCCCCGCCCTGGTACCAAAGATGGCAGGCCCGCTTGGCGTTTATTGTGCTGAGTGTGTTTTGTCTTTACACCGCTTTTGCCTATCGCACCAAAGCGCTGGTACAAAGGGCCCGCGACTTGGAGCTTGGGGTTGCCCAAAGAACCGCGACCATCAAAAAGCTGATGTTGCAGAAAAAGCGGATGTTCACCAACCTTTCTCACGAATTCAAAACCCCGTTGACCTTGATACTGGCCCCTATAGAATCTATTTCGCTACAGTTGACCCAAACTCAGCTGGACCGCAAGCTGTCGATGATGAAACGCAACGGCCAGCGGATTTTACGTATGGTCGACCAACTGCTTGAGCTGGCCCGGCTCGAAACATCACAAGCCGACCACAAACACCATTATTCGCTGGCCAAGACGCTCAATCACCTGCTGAGTTCTTTTGAGCCGCTGTTTCACAACAAAAGTATCCGCTTGGAACATCAACCGTTTGACGATGCCGTATTGCTGCTGAGCACCGATTCATTAGAAATGATCCTCAACAACCTAATCTCAAACGCCCTAAAATATACCCCGTCAGGCGGCCTGATCACCATAACGGTAGGATTCGAGCATAGCCCCGAACAAAAAACAGAGCAAAAAAAGGTCAGCATAACAATCAGCGATACCGGCATCGGCATCAACGAACAAAACCAGCAGATCGTCTTCAACCGTTTCACCCGGGCCAACGAAACACACGACGAAAACATTCCCGGTGCAGGCATTGGGCTGGCGCTGGTCAAAGAGCTGGTTGAAATCAATCAGGGTAGCATTACCTTAAGTAGCCAAGTCAACAACGGCAGTACCTTCACGGTGACATTACCCGTGTGCCAAGACCAAAACATCACGATAGCAACCTCAAGCGGTACCTCAACCGAGTCGCTGATTGAGATGGAACCTGCGCCCAAGGCAAACGAGCTACAATCGGTCACAGACAACCAGTCATCAAAACCCACCCTATTGCTAATAGATGACAATGCCGACATGCTGGTGTTATTGCAGGACATTTTGTCCCCGCATTACCACTGTCTCAGTGCAAATAGTGGCGAACAAGGGCTTGAAACAGCCCAAGCGCAACTGCCCGACTTGGTGTTAAGCGACGTCATGATGCCGGGGATCAGTGGTTTTGAGGTCCTCAAGCAACTCAAACAGTCACCATTAACCAATCACATTCCGGTGGTATTGCTCACAGCCAAAGGCGACTTGCAAAGCAGACTCAAAGGCTGGGCCGAAATGGCCGATGAATACCTCGAAAAACCGTTCGATAGCCAAGAACTCAAACACAGAATAGCAAACCTGCTGTCGATTCGCTGCCTGTTGCGACAACGATACCAATCGGCGTTTACTGGCGAAGCACAACAAGCACCTGCCTCCATAAGCGCCGAGACAACCACAGAAACACCAACGCAAAGCATTGATACCGTCAATCAGCAATTTCTCAGTGACATTAATGAAGTGTTGGCCAAGTTTTATGGTGAAGAGGTGATGGACG
>JABSOG010001040.1 GCA_013216025.1 Algicola sp.
AGGCAGAATACGCATGCACCGCAACATAATAAGTGCCTGTTGAATGGGGGGCCAATACATTAATCGCTTCATTGTGGCCAGTGCTGTTAAAGGACACGTACTCTTTATCCCAGCTGCCATCATCAACGAGTGCGGGCGGCTTTTCGTGGGACATATAGATATCCGGGTCTTGGTCATAACCGTCGAGGTAAATGGTTATCGCTTCGCTGCCGGCTGGCACTGCAAACTCATGAATTGTCACCGTGTCTTTGGCGGCGCTGAGTTGGTCTATTTCGAGTAAAATCTCTCCTTGAGGACGCTGTTCAGTACCTGATATGCCATCCCAAACCGCAACTTGTTCAGATACGTTTTCAGTTAAACCTGTGGCCGTCAGATTGTCATCGCGCCATAGCGGTGCACGGGTAGGGTGGTACAGTGCCGCTGTCATGCGTTGAACTTGCTGTTCGGTGAACATGGCGTAGTTATCGGTGTAGTGCATGAAGTTTTCGGTGTTGGTGGCTTCACCAAGACAATTTGGTGCGTTATCCGTCAGCCGGCTACTGTTCATTTGTGGTGTGTCACAGCTGTAGTCGCCCAAGGTTGCACAAAAAGTGGCACCGGGTGCATGACAGTTATTGCTTCTGAAGATATGCGGCAGGTTCAGCCAGTGCCCAAATTCGTGGGTCAGCAAAGAGCGGAAGTTCTCGTTGCTGTTTTTGCCAAGATAATTACCGTTATAGACCACGCGCGCCAACCCCTTGTCTGACATGCTGCTGTCGGGATACCAGGCAACGCCGGACTTGTTCAATTTACCGCTGTCATACAAGTCGTTGACAATGTAAACGTTCATGTATTTGTAATTGTCCCAAGCGGTTTGCATGACGATTTCGTTGTCGCCACTATTACCGTGACCGGCTTCTTCGCCGTGGCGGATAATACCGCTGGTTGAGTTGCCTTGCGGGTCGGTTTTGGCCAACACAAACTCAATGTTTAATTTGTCGCGAATGGCCGCAAATTCAGGTGAGATTGGTGCGTCAAGCGGGTTGAGGCTTTGAAAGTCTTCATTGGTTCGATTAAGGGCGTCTGTGACTATCTCGTCAGTCACGCAGATACCATCGTCTGCGTCACAATTGTGAGCCGATCCGAAAATATGCACCACTATCGGGATGGTATATTTGGCTGTGGTTGTATCGGTTGTGCCGACTTTTCCAGCGGTGTTTGCTGCTTGGCTGTGAGTAGAAAGTGCAAAATGTTGTGGGTCGATTGCCGGACCGGGCCTGAAAAAATGGCCGTTTTCTTCAGTGGTACCACAGATTTCACCACCAATTGACAGGTGTTTGTTTATGGTATAGTCCGCGCTTCTGCTGTCGAGCGCAATGGCTACTTTGCTGCGTTTATGGATAGTAAGTTGCTGATCTGCCGTTTTTGCAACAGTTGAGAAAGACGCGGCCAAAGACAGTGCGCCAAACGCCATTATGTGTTTGATGGGGGTTCGATGATTCAATACTACTACCTCTAATGCTATTGAGAGGTTTTATGTTAGAAGGTATTGACAGAATTTGGGTATTAGGATTTCGGCGTTAAATGAGAGAAATTAGGCGTTTATTTTTGTCGTTCTGGGCAGCCACAAATTAACGGTTTTGTAAAAGTGATGGCAGCGATATAATAGCGTATAAATTGATTGTCATCTGGACCTTGTTTATATGCGTTTTTTGATAGTTTGTGTGGGTTTGTTTTTGGCTTGTGCGCAAGCCACCGAACTGATTTCTCCAGCCGCTCAGTGGCAATATTATGATAAGCGCGAGGCACCCGGGGCAGACTGGTTTCAACAACACTATGATCATGCCTCATGGCCCAGCGGATTTGCTGAATTTGGTTATGGTGACAGAGATCACGACGAAACCACGGTCACCTCGTTTGGCCAAGACGCCGACAATAAACCCATCACCCAATATTATGTCCAGTCATTCAAAATTGATGATATTGTTGGTGTCAATGAACCCAAATTACGCTTGCTGGTAGATGATGGTGCCGTGGTGTACCTCAATGGCAGTGAAGTGTTTCGCCTGTTTTTGCCCGCAACCTCAAATCACAATACATTGGCTAACGATTCATTGATTGAGGCGGTATGGATAGAACATGAGCTGGACAGATCACTGCTGCGAGCAGGGGAAAACTTCATTGGGGTCGAAGTACACCAGTTAACCAAACACAGTTCAGATATCAGCTTTGATTTGGCACTGATTTACACAGCTGTTTTGGGGTCATCTGCCGCTGATGTGAACATCAATGCCGGTCAACCTGTTAATGTCACTGTCACACAAGCCAAAACCTTCTCTGCACAATATGTGGTTACGCTTGGCGAAGGCGTTAAGTCTTTGGACATTGCTGCCAGAGGTGGCAGTGGTGATGCCGATCTTTATGTTAATTTCGACAGACCGGCCAACTTAAGCGATTGGCAACAGCGTTCCCGTGAACCGGGTAACACCCAAAGTGTTTCGTATAAATCGCCACCCGCAGGCCGCTACTACATTACGCTGTTTTCTTATCGGCCCTTTGGGGATGTTCAATTGATGGCTAATTGGCATTAATCCCTTTTTCGGTGCTTTTTGCCACTACGTGGCATTTTATAAAGATGCGCAGCAGATTTATTGAACGTCAAGTGACCAGATATCGCCAATCAGCTGAACATGTTTTTTGGCGGTAAAGTTGTAGATTAACTTATGTGATCGGCTCATCAGGTCTAGGGCGGGGTAGCGTCCGAGTTTTGTTCGTTGTTCGGTGCTTAAATCGAGCCGCCATAATTGACTTTGACTGACGTCGTTATGGGTCACAAGGTAATATAAACTGTCATTGTC
>JABSOG010001041.1 GCA_013216025.1 Algicola sp.
CTTGTTGGTCCATCGCCGATACGGCTATTACCCAAGGGTGCTGAAAAATCGAATTGACCTGCTCACTGGCCTGATTGCCGCTGGCCCCGACCAGCAATACCCCGGCGGCTTCGGCTTGGTCATAAGCCTGACGTAATGGTGCCGATACTGGTGTGTTTTTACCGCTTAAGCCGATACTCATATTGATAATATTGGCACCGGCATCGATGGCATCGCGTACCGCAGTGGCCAGCTCGGTTTGGGTGACCGCAGGGCATTGCGACAAATTGTTGGCTTCACAAAATATTGGCCTGCTGACAAAACTGCACTGGGGGCAAATACCGGGGGCTTCAGACTCACGGTCGGCCGCCAAAATACCGGCGACAAAGGTGCCATGCTGACAAGACGGACTATCTTTGGCGCTGCAACTGGCCCCAAGGGTTGCGCCGTTGTTGTTTAGCACCGTCAAAGATGCCGATTTTAAATCGTCATGGCTGCCATCGACAGCCCCGTCGATGATGGCCACCACAATATCGGGGTTGCCCTCACTTTGCTGATAAAGCGAGTCAAGTTGAATATCGGATAAAAAGTGCTTGGTGGCCGACATGGTGATTGCCTTTGCATGGGTTGTTGTGGTGAACAATATACCTAAGATCAGTGGCGGACGATTGGCTGATCTTATGCGCTGTTTGGTATTTTCTATTCTATTACTGTCATTACTGTCATTACTGTCATAGCTGGCATCGGGTCAGTGTCGCAATTGTATCAATGTGTCCTAAAAAACTAGCAATGCTGCAACTTTTGCATGACGCCCTTGCCGGAATGTTCCGGTGACGGTAGTGATATAAAAGGTTGATAGTAATGAAAAAGATAATTCATGGCCGGATTGCTCTGAATGCGGATACCTTGAAAAGGTTGCGCAAAAAAAAAGGTTTGAGTCAGGACAAACTGGCTGATGAGTGCGCCGATCGACATCTACAGGTTTCCGTTGCCTCGATTAAACGCGCCGAAGCGGGCAAAAATGTGCTGTATCGTATTGTGCTTAATTTGGCGGATTTCTTTGATATTGCCGTGACAACCTTGATTGAAGGCGTGCCGATAACCCCTTGGTCTGATGGATTTGGGTTAAACGATAGCGATGGGTATTGCATTGGCAGGGGCTGGGAATTACAGCAACTGCAACTGCTTTACAGCAATGTCAGCCACCGTAAAAAAGGCGTCACGGCGTACGTCAGTGGTATGGCCGGTTTGGGTAAAACCCATATGATGGAGTCGTTTTTGGCGCAATTGCAAACCGTTGGTGTGACTCAAGTGACCGTCAATGCCAATCGGCGTGTCAGTGCACAAGGTCTTTCGCCGTTGTCGTACTTGTGCCGCCAATTATTGGGGTTGCCGGTTGACATGGATGACCGCGTGGGCCGTCAAAAAGCGGCAGTGCTGTGCAAAACACCGGACGCGTTTATTCGTTTGATGGATTGGCTGGGCGTCGAACTGTTGCCGGGGGAGCAAAACTTGTTGGTTACCCTTAAGCAAACCCGTAATCAACAGGCATTGATGCACGCCACCGAGGCGTTGCTGAGGCAACTTAACCAAAATACTATTTGGGTACTTTTCATCGACGATCTGCATCTGGCCGATGAGGACTTTGTTGAATTGATTGACGCTTTGCATCGGCAAATCCAGACCAAACCCTTGTTGCTGTTGCTTTGTGCCACCAATGTTGGCTGTTTTAGCCATATACCACCTTGGTTGGATGACGCCTACTGCATCACGCTGGGGGCATTAAACGGTGACGATGCGAAAATTTTGGCACACAGTGTCGCCAATCAACCGGATAGCTGCCAGAGCAGCAAACAACGCGCGGTTGAACGGGCCAGCGGACACCCTGGATTGTTGACTCAACTGTTACAAATCGAACGCCCCTGTAGCACTGTGCCTTCGCCATGGGTGGTGATGGTGATGATTCAGCTCAAAAAACTCAGTGGTGCCGAATTGATCGGCTTGCAGATTGCCGCAGTCTTTGGATTCTATTTTACTACCGAGCAAGTTCACCTAGTGTTGGCTTATGTTACCGAGTCGGCTGTCTACTGCCGCTTGCCACTGTTGGTTTATGCTGGGCTTATCAAACACGCTGGTTGTGAATATTGCTTTCAACACCCGCTGATCCGCGAAGTTGTCATCAACCAATTGTGTGGTGACCTGCGCCGCCGCATCAGCCGGGTGCGGGTTAAATGACTGGCTATGTGGTACACGATGTACCACCTTTTCAACCGGCAGCCGCTGCTGTTTCTGGACGTTAATCAGTTATCCACAATCAACTGAGCCGTAAGTGATACTGCGGGACTCGGTGCCAATCTTTATATTTTTTCCTTCTTGCGGCTAGGGCACACAAAGTTGCCCGGCTGCTGTCAACAACAGCAACAAGAAGGTAAACATTATGCAAGCACAAGCACAGGCACAAGTGCAATTCGACGAAACATTGTGGGTGGGTAACAGCGCCGCATTGCAGAGCATGAGAGAAACACTATGGACATTGGGTGATACACAATTGCCGGTATTGATCAGCGGCTCGAACGGCACAGGCAAAAGCATTGCCGCGCAAACCATTCATGACAGCAACTTGGATAAGAACCGGCCTCTGGTGATCGCTTGTTGTAAACGCTGGACGGTCGGTGGCGCGATCAGCATCATGGATGATATTTGGGCCAAGGCCAAAGGTGGCACCTTGTTTTTGCGCAACGTCGATACCTTGGAGCCAGCAGATGCCCACCGGATCAAAGACTACTGGTTGCGTGCTGTGGATCATCCAGACAGCGTCCGCTTGATTGCCGGTATCAGTGAAACCA
>JABSOG010001042.1 GCA_013216025.1 Algicola sp.
CTGCCACATCCATGGGCGTGCGGATATCTTCCAGGCGCTGCTCCAGGGTATTCATGGTGCCAATCACATCGAAGTTCTGTCGCGAGCAACTTGGGCAGGCAATGAAGTTGATGCCCCTTGAGCGAATGTGCAACGAATTGAGGATATCGAAACCGACTTTTATCTCTTCTATCGGGTCTGCCGCCAATGAAACTCTTAACGTGTCGCCAATGCCTTCTGACAGCAACATGCCAAGACCTACAGCTGATTTAACTGAACCTGCCCGAAGACCACCCGCTTCGGTGATCCCCAAATGCAGCGGTTGTTCAATTTCTTTGGCCAGCAAACGATACGCCCCGACCGCCAAATACACATCCGATGCTTTGACAGAAACTTTGAACTGGTCAAAATTCAAACGGGTGAGAATATCGACATGACGCATGGCCGATTCAAGCAACGCCTGGGGATTCGGTTCGTGATATTTTTCTTGAATGTCTTTTTCAAGCGAACCGCCGTTAACACCAATACGAATAGGAATGTTGTAGTCTCTGGCAGCATCAACCACAGAACGAATACGCTGTTCGTTGCCGATGTTACCCGGGTTGATGCGCAGGCAATCTACCCCGTACTCAGCGCATTTGAGCGCTATACGGTAATCAAAGTGAATATCGGCAACCAACGGAATGGTGGTCTGTTGTTTTATTTTTTTAAAGGCTTCAGCCGCATCCATGGTCGGCACCGAGACTCTGACGATATCAGCGCCAATGGCTTGGATGGCTTCGATTTGCTTGACCGTGGCTGCCACATCAAGCGTGTTGGTATTGGTCATCGATTGTACGGCAATGGGCGCGCCATCACCGATGGGCACATCGCCAACCATAATTCGAGTGGATTTACGGCGTTTTATATGAGTATCAGCAAACATGATATTAATCTTTTGGTTGATTTTTGATTAGTTAAGGGAAAGCTCGAAATTGGCAACGCTGCCTTTGGGATAATAAGGCATCTCTTTTTTGACCCCGTCGAGCCAGATACTGACCGCGCCTGGTTTGCCCAACTTGATGGTAAATGGGGCGACCCCATAAACACTGGTCAAGTGGCCCTTGATTTTGGTGCCGATGGCAATTCGTTCTCCATTGGCATCAGCGATATTAATCCAGCAGTCGTCACTGAAACGTAACTCCAGATGGGTCAAATCACCATCAACGGTGGTGGCCGATTCGGTGAGCAGTGCCGTTGATTGCACCTGATTGTTCTGTACTTGTTGTTGCTTTAATACCTGGTGCTGTTCTGGCTCATCTTGAGTGTTGGCGTCTTGCGCCGAAACGTCATTATTAATCAGGATTACTGTTGCTTGCTCACCTGCTGAATCAACAACTTGCTCGGCTGGCGGTCCACCGACTATTACAGCACTGTTTTGCACCACAGCGGCGGTATTGTCAGGGGCAGTCACAGGAGGCGTTGCCGGGTTGCGTTGAAACCACCACACGACAGCCAGCACGATGATCACCACAATCACCAGATACGAAAATATCTTCAGCCACTTATCCAGCGCCAGTTGTGATGAGCGATGAGAAAAACTCTGCATTTCTAACTGCTGTTGCTCTGCTGAGCTTAGGTATTCATAAGCTTCGAGCACGTCACTTTCGCTGACACGCACCAGTTTGGCATAGGCCTTTAAATACCCCCGAGCAAAGGTGATTGACGGCATGTCGTCAAATTCATTTCTCTCGATATCCTCTATCAAGGTATCTTTGAGGTTCAATCTTTTGGCGATGTCAGCAGGGGTCAACTGCAAAGACACTCGCGCTTCTTTGAGCAAAACACCGGGTGTGACCACTTCGATGTTTTCGGTTACTTCTTCTGTTTGCTGTGGTTTCATAGAGTATAACGTTCAGGGTTTACGATTAAGATTTTCTGCCCATTAGTGAGTTGGGCATTCGGAGTCAAATCATTCCATTGCAACAGCTTATCCATCAAGATGTTATATTTCAACGAAATACCAGACAAAGTATCGCCTTGGTTTATGACATGAAAGATATTGGGGTCGCTGATATAGATTTTACGGCCAATGAACAATGTTGACTGTTCATTCAGATTATTCCAATTGAGCAACCGTCTCATTTTTATGTTGTATTTAATTGAAATGTCATACATGCCCTGCCCTTTTTCAACGATGTGAAAGGGTACCTGCAAACTGTTGATTTTATGCGATTTGGGCTTTAGAGTATTTGTTTTGGCTTGGTTGTGAGGTTGTTCACTTTGCCCTTGCTTTGCTACAGGCTGACGAGCCGAAACGGCAACCGGCACAGGACTGGCCTTGGCCACCACGATACTCCCTCTTGTCGGTTCGTTTGTTCTGGGTTGCGTCATAATCAGCGATCTTTTAGGCTTGGTTGCCGGTGCATTGACCTTATTGGCAGTTGCGTCCGGTTGTTGCTGTGATTTTTTGGTCACAACAACCACTTCAGGCTTAGGTTGTTCTACCGGTACGTTTTGTGCTTTGTTGTCGCCCGGCCTCAGTATTTTTTTGACCTTGTCTTTAGACGAAGCGGTTTGTCGGTCTTCTTTTTGCTGTTCTTTGAACGCTTGATACTGGTGCTTTAGATAAATCCTGCGCAGCTGTTCGAATTCGCTGTTTTCAAAAGCTTTAGACAGATATATCAGCGCTTCGGGAGATTTAACATACATCGACACCAAAGTGGTGCCGTGTTTTTTTGATTGGGTGATATTACCCAACTTCAACTCGGTCATTGACCGCAGCATCAACACCCTCGGAGAGACTACACCGATGTTGGTCAAGCGTTGACCATATTTTTGCGCATCGCGATAATCACCCATGGC
>JABSOG010001043.1 GCA_013216025.1 Algicola sp.
TATTAATTACTGTGAGTGTCCACACAGATGATTGATTACTAATTGTTAAAGAGCTTGCTACCAGCTTAACTAACCGTTAGAGGTTTGCTGCTGTAGCGGGAGGCGTATGTTACGCTCCTGGTTTTCTAAGTCAAGCATTAAAAATTATTTTCTTTTCGTTAAGAGCAAATCAATTTTTAATGCTAAACCTAATCCCTTTTGACGTTCAATAAGTAAATCGTTAACTTATCAAAACAAGCCTTTCGTTTCAATCCTTGAAGCGGAGCGCCATTTTAACCACTTTCGTTTGGGAGTCAAGCACTTTATTGAAAAGTTTTTTGACTGCCTGTACATCCTTTAATCGCTCGGTAACCCTTGGTATTGCTGAGTTGCCGTTCAATGGAGGCGCATTATAGGCAGTTGGTTTTTGATTGCAACAACTAATTTGAATTAATCGCTATTTTCTTTGTTTTGCTGTGTCAGCATTCAATCGTGGGTTTAATTTCAAACAATTCGACTTCAAACATCAAATAGCCCTAGGTACGCCAATAATCTTGAAGGTTATCGACAAGCCATCCGATGTTGAGAAACAACCTTCTCTTCGCACCACCAGCCGGGGTCAGTGCGCTTGAACTTGTCGAACAAAATGCTTTTTTGTTCGACAAATTCAAGCGCTTTGACCCCATTGCTAGCCTCCGTACCACCGGCCACTAACGAAGCCCCACCTTTGCTACCTTATGCTACTTTCTAAAATCAACACCAGACTGCGCGGCAAAATAAGCAAACATCGCGTAAACAGCGGTAATTTGCGGCAATGCTTCTTGGTCGACTTTATCAAGTGTATCGTTTTCAGTATGGTGGTAGTCGAAGTAATCCAAACCGTTGGCACTGAAATTCATGGCAGGCATTCCAGCAGACACCAATGGCCTGATATCTGAGCTGCCCCGTCCGTTGTTTTGTGGATTCAAAGACACGCCCATCGGCGCAATCAATTTGGCCAAGTCTCTAATGTTATTCAAAGACTGGGGGCCAACACCTGGGCGCATATCGTAAATTCGACCGTTGGCAAAATCCCATTCAACACCTATGACGTGTTTATCGAGGTTTTTGCTATTTTTTTCCATATATTGATTGGCACCAACCAATCCAACTTCTTCGCCAGCAAACAATATCACTCTAATCGAACGTTTGGGTCTTTGTGGTAATTTGGCGATCAGGCTTGCCGCTGCCATGGTGACACTCACACCGATACCGTCATCCAGTGCACCGGTTCCCACATCCCAGCTATCTAAATGGGCGCCCAGAACAACAAATTCTTCTGGGTTTTCGCTGCCGGTGATCTCGCCAATGACATTGGCGCTTGTTACCGCCACATCGTCCTTTCGTTGTGAAGTGAGTTTTAAATAGACTTCTACAGGTTTGCCCCGTTTGAACTGGTTTACCAACAGGTCAGCATCGGGATTGGACAGTGCTGCAGCAGGAATTTTCTTCACACCTTCTTTATAGCGCATCATGCCAGTGTGACCAACCCGATTATTATCTGAACCGATAGAACGTAAGATAAAACCAATCGCGCCTTTTTCGGCTGCTACAACCGCCCCCGCACCACGGCCACCCACTGCCGGACCATAGCCACTACCATCAATCTCGCGTGTCATACGCTTGGAGATAAAGGCAATTTTACCATCCAAACTGCCCGCTTTGGCGTTTTGTAAATCATTAAGGGATTCGAAATGGACCACCAGCGCTTTAATGCCCTGCTCACCAGTGCCGACACTACCACCTAAGGCTAGGACCACCATTTTTTGCGGATAAGGTGCCAAGATCCTAGCCTCAGCCATACCGCGCTCCCAAGTGATATAAGTCACATCCTCTGTCCATACTTTGTCAAACCCTAACGACTTCATTTTGGCCTGAGCCCATTTAATCGCCAGTTTGTCTCCTTTGGAACCTATCATTCGCGCCCCCACCTCTGTGGTCAGCGATTCGTCGATTTCATAAGCCAAAGTTGAGTTGAGCGCGGCGTTTTTCAAGCCGTTGATCTCTTTGAGCTGCGTCTCGTTAAGGGTGTTGGCCCAAACAGACGTGAATGCCAAAGACAAAGTAATGCCAAGGCCGATTTTTTTTATCACTTGTTGATACACGGGAGATCCTTATAGGTTCTTTTTAAACACACTATTTTTTTGATAGACGGATAATCAATAAAATAGCACTAAAAAGCAATTATTTTAGCCAGTTTGTGCTTTACAGTGACGCACGCATCAACGATGATTCGCGTATACAATTTCATACAGGACCATTGCTTTGGTTAAATTAACTCAATACAGCCATGGTGCGGGCTGCGGCTGCAAAATATCGCCAAAGACGCTCGACATCATTCTGGCCAGCCAGTTGCCGCAAACCAATGACGCCAACCTGATTGTCGGCAACAACAGTAAAGACGATGCCGCGGTGTACGACATCGGCAATGGTCAAGGCATTGTCAGTACAACTGACTTTTTTATGCCCATTCTCGACGATCCCTTTGATTTTGGTCGAGTCGCTGCAACCAATGCAATAAGCGATATCTACGCCATGGGCGGTAAACCCTTGATGGCGATTGCCATTTTGGGCTGGCCTGTGAATGTTTTGAGTGCCGAAATTGCCCAGCAAGTTGTTGATGGTGGTCGTCAGGCTTGTTTTGAAGCCGGTATTCAGTTGGCGGGTGGGCACAGTATTGATTCTCCCGAGCCCATTTTTGGTTTAGCAGTCACCGGCATTGTGCCACTCGAACGGCTTAAACGTAACGATACTGCTACGCCGGGTTGTACACTGTATTTAACCAAACCTTTGGGGGTTGGTAT